>JAUVWO010000047.1 GCA_030604065.1 Methanomassiliicoccales archaeon
AACTCCGGTAGAGCCGCCCAGCATGATAGCGTCCGAACCGAGTCGTTCGGCCTCGACAGCGATCTCCACTGCCCGGGCCGGCTCTTGTTTGTCTGGATCAATGAGGGTCATATGCAAGGTCCCTTGATCGACCCTTTCCTCAAGGTATTTCTTGACGTTCATCTGAATCCCCCTACTAGGAAGGCGAACATGGCCACGATCATCCCAATCTTGATCATGCGCTGCCCCCTTCCAGGGTCCTGGAAATGGAATAAGGATGAATATATAAATATTGCATCTGCGAGCACTATGATGGGAAGATAGAGCACGGACAGGGTGTTCGACAGATAGGGTTCGATGGAGAGCGCAACGGCGATCAGCAACAAGATGCTTGCCACCAGGCCAGCTGGCCTAGGCCCAATGCGCTTTGGCAAAGTTAGACGGTCCTGATCCCCTTTCATGTCCTGGATGTCCTTGATCACCTCGCGTCCCACTGTTATCAGGGCCGCCAGTGTTGCGATCGAGACGATCACCCTCCACTCGCCTACCGCTGCGCCTCCAAGGAGGAATAGCATTCCAGTCATCACAGCAATGGAGACGTTGCCGACAAAGCCCATGCGCTTGGTCCGCCATTCGTAGGCCAGCATCAGGACGATCGCCACCCCCCCAATGACTATGGACTCGGGGTTGAGAGGTAGGGATAGAACGAATGCACCTATGAATAGAATTAAGGCCAACCATATGGCTTGTTTGGGCTGTACCCTTCCCGATGGGATCGGCCTCTCCGGGTGGGCTACCATGTCCACTTCCCTATCCATATAGTCATTGAGAGAGTTGCCTGCTGCCATGAACAAGAAGACCACGCCCGATGCCAGAAGCAGCTCGGTCGTGTGATCGATCAAACTTGTGCCAGCGGCAATGAATGCCGCCAGCCATAGCCCCACCACGCCCATGGCGCAGTTGCCCAGACGGAAAAGCTGGACGTACTTGTTCACAGCAACGCATTCGGTTACCTCTAATTACCTTTTACTATGTCCTCAGGGAAAGAATTAATATGGCCTGGCCGGTTGAAGCTTCGATGGATGCTGAGGGAAAGGAGGCTGTTGAGCGGATCAAAGCGGTCGTGGCCAGGCATTTCCCGATATATGATGTCCTGGTCGACTTCGATCGCTTTGCATTCTATGTCAACGTGGACCCATCCACTCTTGATACTGAGTTCGAGGCACTGAGGTTGGAGCTCAAGGCCGCCGCCGTGTTCCCATCCATCTCCGAGAAAGCAGGGGAGCATATAATAAACGTGACCCCCGCACCGCGCATCAATCCTCGCAGCGTGATCGTGAACCAGATCATGCTGTTGCTGACATCGGTCACAACGGTGTATGCGGGGGCGGTGCTGTGGGCCAGTTACTCCGGGTCGGAGCTATACACCCTTGGCACTTTCGCCAATGGGGCACTGTTCTTCGCCATTCCCCTGATGCTGATCCTAGGCGTGCATGAGCTTTCCCACTATCTCACGTCCAAGCGGCATGGTATCAACGCCTCGCTGCCGTTCTTCATCCCGTTCATACCGCCATTGGGTACGCTGGGGGCGTTCATTTCCATACGCGAACCGATACCCAACCGCAAGGCGCTGATGGATATAGGCATCTCAGGTCCGATAGGCGGGTTCCTGGTCACTATACCGGTCACCATCATAGGATTGTGGTTGACGGCCCAGGGGGAACCCATGGATCCAGGGATGGGCACAGGGGGTTCGGTGATGATCATGTTGCAACCTCTGTTCCAGCTGTTCACGTTGATCATACCAATTCCTGAGAATGTGGCCCTACACCCAACTGGTTTTGCGGCATGGGTGGGCTTCTTGGTCACGGCCATAAATCTTCTTCCGGCTGGACAGCTAGATGGGGGCCATATTGCTCGAGCCGCCCTGGGGCGTAGGGCCAAATATGTCAGTTATATCGCCGCTGCCGGAATGATAGCACTGACCTTCTTCTATACGGGGTGGTTCCTGTTCGCATTGCTCATCATTTTCCTAGGCCTGGAACATCCGCCACCTTTGAATGACATATCGCCAATTGGAACCAGGGGCAAGGTCTTGGGCGTAGTGGGGTTGCTGCTTTTCGTTGGCTGCTTTGCCCCCATACCGATGACGGTGGAGGCCGAGAGCCAATCGTTCACAATAGATCTGGTCCAAGGGGATGCTAATATGACCGTGCCCCATGGGTCGATAATAGATTACGCCTTTGCCATCAACAACACTGGAAACGTTGCATTCGACGTTGATGTGCGTCTGCAGACCCTCCCGCCACTATGGGGCTCATCCTTAGGATTACAATCGGACCCTGGGAATATGACCTCAGGCACAATTACCGTTCCACTTGATTACCAGGGGTCGGAAACATTGCTTCTATCCATCACCGTACCGTCCTGGTCTGCTGAGGGTAGCTATGGGGTGGTCCTGCACGCCGAGTCATGGGATGCCCATGAGTTCCCATTGATCATCAACGTGATCTGAGTAGGCAATAGTGCCTGTCTAGGGACCGATGAACCCTCTGATGATGCCCTTGGATCGTCTCCAGCCCATCCACTGCCGGGGGGCACGGTACAGGCAGCACCATAGCCAGTCGACCATCATGCCGTAATGCTTTGGAGAATGATATCATGGATCGGCCATACAATGTGTCCAGTGTGTCATTGCCGATCCGAGTGGAACGGCCATAAGGGGGGTCTGTCGCTATGACATCGACCATTCCAACGGTGTCGGCCACGTCGCCCACATCACAAACTTCTAGGGCATCGTAGCCAATGTTGAAATGCTCCATGTTTCTTTTGGCCCCCTCTATCATTACCGGATCGAAATCTGTACCGATGGCCCTTGCCCCAACTAATGACGCCTCCATCAAGATGCCACCGGTGCCACAGAATGGGTCGAGCAGCCGTTCCCCTCTCCGCACACTGGTCAGGTTGACCAACGCCCGGGCGAATTTGGGATGGAGCGAGATGGGCGAGAAGAACGGCCTCATCTCCACCTTACGCGATTCGAATGACCGCCGGTCGATCCTCCATTCATCAAGGAACATGTAAAGTCTGTCGGCCATCAACACCCTTATGGGGTTATCAGGTGAACCGAGGTCCACCGGGCGGTTCAGTCTCGCTCCGATATGGCGGGCTAGGTCCATAGGGGCGACGTCGATCATATGCCTCTCGACCCGATGACATCGCACTGCGATGGACCCCTCGGGGATCGAGAGAGACTCAAGGACCCGATCGAGCTCGGGCAGATCGCAGATCGAAAGTAGCCTTCCTGCCCTATGGCTGAGACCGAGCCTTTCGCTCACCGATTGGAATGATGACGCGGGTAGATCGACCACCAGCGTACCGATCCCCATAATGGGTTCTGTATCGAGATCGCATTCCGCGCGCACCGTAGCCATCACCTCGGCAACGGGCAGTGTCGGGTGCTCACCCGACAGCTCGAAGAGGTAACGCATCGATCAGTCACCGATGCCAGTTTCGCTTACCATGAATACCGCCTCACCCTCGGGGAGGTTTGGCGAGTCTACCAATCTGGCGATGCGCTTGCCGTCCTTGCTCTTTCTCAGGTAGAGCCTGAATGTAGCGGTATGTCCTACGATATGGCCTCCGATGGGTCGGGTGGGATCGCCGAAGAAGGCGTCCGGCTTGGTCGAGACCTGATTCGTGACCCCTATGGCCGCATTGTTGCAGGTGGCAAAATCCAGTAGGTCATGCATATGGCGATTGAGTATCTGCTGTCTCTCTGCCAAAGCCCCACGGCCCACGTACTCAGCTCTAAAATGGGCGGTCAGCGAGTCGACGATCATCAATTTGATCCGACGTTCCTTAGCCAACTCTTTAGCCTTCTCCACTAGAAGGATCTGGTGGTGGGAGTTGTAGGCTCGGGCGACGTGAATGCGCTTGAGAACTTCTTCCGGGTCCTGGCCATTATCTAGGGCCATCTGGGTGATACGCTCGGGCCTGAATGTATTCTCGGTGTCGATGACGACCACGTCGCTATCGAGCCCTCCCTCTTCCTTGGGCAAAGTGGCATTCACAGCCATCTGGAAGCATAGCTGGGTCTTGCAGCTGCCGAACTCACCGTAGAATTCGATGATGGACTGGCTTTCGAACCCGCCTCCCATAAGCTCATCCAGAGCTTTGGAGCCTGAGGTGAGCTTGGCGATCGATTTCCGTCGCTCGGCGATGACATCCCCCGTCTCGAAGCCCCCGATCTCGGCGGACTTCTTTGCACCCTCTATGATGTCGGCGGCCTTCTTCACGCCGATGTCACACTTCTCGGCGAGGACCGAGGGAGAGGCGACAGCGATAGACATCATGTCATCATATCCCGCCTCGGCAAGCTTTTCGGATATGGCCGGCCCTACACCAGGTATGTCCTCAAGACACTCAATAGGCATGATACACCTTCCTTGCTATCATGGCCCCTGCTTATAAGTTGTTCCATGAGGGATGATTGAAAGTACCAAGACATAGGCTACACCTCATACTGGGTCTGGATTCATACAGGGCAGCAAACATTTAAATCGTGAATCAGGGTTGGGGTCAACATGGCCAGGAAGAAGAAGAAAGAGGCCAAGGAAGTGGAGGAGGAGTACGAGTTCGTACCTCCAGAGTTCGATGAGAAGGACTTCCTGCAGAAGGACCTCCTTAGCACTCGGGCAGTGATGATAACTGCCATCTTCGGATTGGTCTTGGCCATATGCGGTTTCCTCTTATCTAGCATAGATATGGTGCTAGGCTGGATACCTCTACTCGCAGGGCTGGTGTCTCTCAGATACATCTTTAAACTGGTCAATGTCCCGGATCATGTATTCGAGAAGAAGTCCGCCCTGGTCGGTAACTATCTGATGCTGGCTCTTCTATTCTTAGGACTATGGATCGTCATGCTGAATCCGCCAATAAGCGATCATTCGCCTCCTAGCGTCACCGATGTGGATGTATGGTATTATGATGATATAGGTAATCTGACCCAGGCATCGGTGGATAGTGATGGCCGATTGATCGTCACTAGTGTTGGTGAGGGCGATCTGAACATCACCGCTAGGGTGGTGGATAATGGCGGGGTCCAACGGGTGGAAATGTGGCGTAATTGGACGACCACATGGTCTGGTGAGAACAGCGTTCTCATGGACCTAGATGATGCGGATGGCCACCAGTGGGATGCAAAGTTCGATCCTCTTTCCGACTTCGGTAACGAGACCTCGGGCACCATCACTTACTTCCTACAGTTCATCGCCTATGATGAGGGTGGCAATGTCGAGGTGACTGGTCTGTTCATCCTCAGGGTCAGTCTCTGAACGGTGGACTACCATTCCCAAGAAGGTCTTTTGTCCAGAAGCGATGTCAGCAGGACCGCAGAACTCTCTTGGAACGATGCCTGATGGTCGAAGACCAATGGTTCCTGGTCCCTGAAGCTTGATCCAGGCCCGGACTTTATGAATCGTTCTAGAATGAGGTCCGTGGGACGTCTGTACCTGCGTGGCGCATAGACGTGCCACCGCCCCTCCTGTAGGAATGGCGGCTCTTGAGCGCACCCTCTCCATTTTTTCAGGAAGTCCTTTGAATTCGAGACCCAGACTGGAGGGCCCTGATGCCTGGCGGTTTTAGGAAGGCGGTCATGCTGCAACTCGAAAACGATCCGCACATCCCCATCGACCGAGATCGTGGAGTCAAGGACTGGGAACCCCTGACCTTGCAATAGATTTCTGAGCCCATCCTCGGTCTTTCTGATCTGAGGATATAGATTATCATCCACGAGGTCAGGACGCTGCAGGACCACTGAGACAAGTCTATTGCCCCTATCATCTATCATGCGTCTTGCGTTATCGATGGAGACGAATTCCCGTGGCCGAGGGAAGAAGAACCGCTCATCCGGTGATGAGAAGTACTCGGAGCAGCCCCTTATGAAAAGTGACATGGCGGAAATACTCAGTGCTGACGCCACATTTCTTGCCGGGTCGACTGGATCTATGAAGATCAACGGATCGTGGAGCTTTGGCCACGCTTCACGTTCTAGTCTGAGTCTGGTCCCTGGTCGCCATTGCTGAGCTGCCTCTATGATCTGCCTGAAACCGCCGTATCGTAGGATAAGCAGTTCGCAAAGGTAGCCGGAGAATCCTTCCACCCTAGCCTCGGCACCGTAACTGCCGATCCCCTTCATGAACGCTTTAAGCAACCGAACCTGGTCCTTGGCAATGAGGCTCATGTGTTCCTTGATATATCTGGTGTGGAAAGGTGTTCGGTCCACTGCGGAACGTATCTTCGTTGGGTCATCGACAGCGTAACAAGGGACAATGTCGACGTCGAACCCCTCGAAGTCCCCGCTGATATATGGGTGGGAAGCGTAGCTCCGCCTACCGCCTATGGCTCCGGTGCCGATCTCCATGGCCAAACTGTCCATATCCTCTCGCGGGAAGTCCACCGGAAACATCAGGAACAGGTCAATATCTGGATCGCGGAGGAAGGTGCCCTTGGCGTAGGAGCCCACGGTCATGAGCGGTATCTCTAGGGCCTTGGAGGACACGACACCCTCGACCCTGTTTATGAGTCGTCGCACGATGTCATCGATGCGTTCGATGGCATCGGCATCGGGAACGATACGGGTCAGAATATCCTCCTCAAGGGTCATCGAGTAGGCAATCGGCCAATATCAACATAACACTTCCGTATCTCTGGAGTAGGTTTAGCCCAAGGTCGAACCGGGGATAATACGATTGGGTGCGGAGGAGAATTATCTGCTCGACCTTGGGCATGACAAAATAGAAATGCACTACTATATAAGACAGCCCGTGCAACAAGAACCGGTCTGACTACTCATTCAGAATGGGGTGGCCGCGGGAGATCGATATGTCATTTCCTAGCGTCACCACATCTCCGTCATCGGCCGCATGACAGCGCACACCGGTACGATCCTCAAGCCATTTCGCTTCCTTCTCTGGTCCCTCTCTGATCATGCGTACGCCCATATGGCTTAGGATGACGATCTCTGGTTTCACCGACCTGATCAGGTCCACAGCATCCTCGGTGCACAGATGACAACGTACCCTTTGATCCCTAGGTCTTGTGATCGCTAATACTAGGGCCCGGGAGCCTTGATGCTCCTTGGCCAGCCGTGGGTGGGGCTGGGTGTCGCTGACATAGGACACCATTCCATTGATAGTATTGAACCTGAAGCCCACGCCCGTGGGATCCGAATGGTCGGTGAACGTTGCCTGGACATCTATATTACCAACAGAGAAACGACTTCCAGGTTCCACCAGGCCAACTTCTTTGACCAGAGATCGGTGGTAGTTGGATATCGCTGGTCCGATGCCACCCGCTCCATCAATGACCGAACGACTGCCGTACAACGCCCCTCGATGGATCAGACCGCCCCGTGTCATGCCTTCGATGATGATCTCGGCGTCGCCATAGTGGTCAGGATGACCATGGGAGATCAGCACGGCATCGGTATCGGCCGGGTCCATATCCAGGCGGGCCAATGACCATGCGGCGCTTGGCCCCGGGTCCACGTGTATGGATGCTCCGTCCTCAAGATACATCCCTCCGGTGGACCTGAGCTGGTAGATGGTGGCAAAGCGCCCACCTCCGGTACCCAGGAACGTCAGGCGAGTCATTTGAAACCCTAATGAGATGCATGGGTCAGAGTGCTAATAACCTTTGCAGGCAACCTATTTACCCGCGGTCCACGTTCCATCGTCGATGAGGACGGTCATCAGGGGAGGATGGGTGCTGACGCAGGACTCCCAACGGAGGATAGTCAGGGCCGACATCGCCATCGAAGGCGAAACGATAGCGGCCATCGGAGACGATGTGGGGGATGGCGATCTGGTGATCGACGCCGTCGGGGACATCATTATGCCTGGGCTGGTGAACACTCATACCCATGTTGCCATGGCCAACATGCGAGGGGTGGCCGATGACATGCGGTTCACTGACTTCTTGAACACGGTCTTCAGGTATGATTCAGGAAGGGAAGAGGATGATCTTGCAGCGGGTACCGATCTCGGTTGCATGGAGATGATCATGGGGGGCACTACCACCTTCATGGACCTGTATTACTCCGAGGATGTCATCTGTGAGAGGGTGGAGGCATCCGGTCTGAGGGCGGTGCTGTGTTGGTGCGTTCTTGATGCGGACAAGACCACCCAGGTCGGCGACCCTTACGACAACATGGTCCGTTTCTGTGAATCGGTGCCTCATGACGCCCGCGTCCGTCCCGGGGTCGGATTGCAAGGCATATATGTATGTTCGGATGACACAATGATCCGTTCGAAGGATTATGCAGTACAGAATGATCTGGCACTGCATCTGCATCTGTCAGAGACCCGCAAGGAGGTCAACGACTGCCGTGAGCAGCACGGCATGCGTCCGGTGGAGTATCTGGATTCGTTTGGCTTCTGGAACCGGCGATGCGTGGCCGCTCACTCAGCATGGCTGACCATCAACGAGGTCCGAGTCCTGGCCCGTAATGGGGTGTCCATAAGCACCTGCCCAGTGAGCAATATGAAGCTGGCCACTGGCGGTCTTGCCCCTATCCCTGAGTTCATAGGATACGATATGAATGTGTCAGTTGGCACCGACGGCTCCACCACCAACAACAGCTTGGACATGCTGGCCGAGACCAAGACCCTGGGTCTGCTGCACAAGTGCACTCGTTGGGATGCGGAGGTCCTGCCGGCCCAGAGCCTCATCGACATGGCGACGATCGGTGGCGCAAAGGCCCTGGGTATGGAGGCGGATATAGGCTCAATAGTGGTGGGCAAGCGTGCCGACATGATCATCCTCGATGGCTCTGCGCCAAATCTCCAGCCCCTTCGAGAGGACAATTTGGTCTCTAATATCGTGTACTCAGCCAATGCTGGTAATGTAAGGGCCACCATTGTGGACGGCAGGCTGTTGATGCTTGACAGGGAGTTGTTGACGGTAGATGGTGACAAGGTCATAGAGAGGGCCAGAGACACATCCGATCGGCTGCTTAGGATAGGCAGGATTTAGACGGGTCATAGCTCAATAGTACTGTTGATGAGTCATCGTGGGCGATGTATCGGTTCAGAGGAGTTAGAATAACGATCGGATATAGGCGATCCGACAAAGGACAATGGATGGTGCCTTGGTTCCGATCCACTGGAATGAGGGGCCGCAGGTTTGAAGGGACCGCCTCACTTCGAAGCAGACCACGTTCAAAGCTCAAGACTCGATTAGCAATGATGAATGAAAGGGGACTATCAACATTGTGTTATTTGAGAAGAGATATATGGTCCCGACTCCCGGATTTGAACCGGGGACCTGCTGATATCGGCGGCTGTTGACCGGTGAACCGGTTACCCACTACAGTCAGCCGCTCTAGCCAGTCTGAGCTAAGTCGGGCCGATTTCCCAATATGCGGGCCCGTATTTATGTCTTACCTACTGGCATTTTGAGGTAGACCCTAGCCAGTAGTGGGGTTTATGGGCAATGGAGCTCCCAATCTGTGGAACTCTACCATCAGTACGAGGGCATGGTATTATCCAATTGCGATTATCGGATGTGCGGCTGTGAAGATAAGCATTATATATGCACATCCTGATTACATTGTCGGGCAAGAGAGGTCTATCCGACCTCTTTTGAATGACATAAGGTGCGGGTATGGTAGACGATCTGGAGAAGGTGACCATACGGTTGCCAGCAAGGCACATCCAGGCTCTTGACTTTCTGGTCAAGATGGATGACTTTCCCTCAAGATCAGAGGCTATTAGGTCTGCGATCCGAGACTTCGTCTACGACAGGGTCGATCTGGTCATGGACAAGGTCGATAAGATGGAAGAGGCGGATCGTACCCTATCTCGCATGCAGGTATTCGAGGAGAAATACCTGACGAAGTAGCCAGGTGCGGTGGGATGCACTCAACACAACTAGTCCGAGGTTACAATCACCTCCCCCTTTTTTATTTTTAGGGAAGGCAGATGCTCAACCTATGTAACCAAGGTCTTCTCTTTTGGGTTCCTGCGACCCTTCCATCTCCTTCAGCTTGGAGGTGATAAGATCGATCTGCTCGGCCTTCTCTTCCAGGTCGCTGTTATCTATCTCAAGTCCAAGGAAGTCAGACAATACCTTTACCAGGGCCTCTGCACCCTTGGGGTCCACGAAGTAACCGGAGGTCTCGCCCATCAGGCATACTGCCTCCATACATTTGAGCTTCCCTATCCCTAATAAAAGGCCGGATGCGCCTACTATGCCGCTGCCAGGCTCTCCCTTGGAGAACTCGACGCCGTGGTTCTTCATTTCCTCGACCAGCTCGATGCTGGTCGCAGCTCCGAGAACACGAGGGGTCTCCACCATCTTGCCTACACCGTAGCCTCCGAGGGTGAAGATGCGTGTCACCCCCCATTCATTGGCTATTTCTAGTATGTGGTCGGAGAGGTCGTATTGACCCTCAGGGGTCAGACCCTGGTACTCTCCGGTGAGGAACACAATATCTCGATCACCCTTGCCGGTGACCACGTGCAGCTGGTTGCTCACCAACTCAGCCACCCCGTCATCATCGATGATCACCTGTGGGGGGAAATGCTTGGAATAGATATCCGCGATCTTATGCCCCCCGAGCTGTTCAAGCATGTGCTCCGCGGCCAGCTTGCCAACGTTGCCCACGCCCGGCAGCCCTTCGATGAGCACCGGGTCCTTCAGCTCGATCTCCTCAGC
This sequence comes from Methanomassiliicoccales archaeon, assembly GCA_030604065.1. Classification (GTDB taxonomy): domain Archaea; phylum Thermoplasmatota; class Thermoplasmata; order Methanomassiliicoccales; family JAUVWO01; genus JAUVWO01. Next base: position 10,699 of record JAUVWO010000047.1, read on the forward strand.
GATTACGGTGATGATCCTATCCATTGGAATGGTCTCCCTCCTTGATGAGCTTCCTGCGATAGTGGCCGTAGCGGTCCTCAGGCGAGTACCTGGCAGGCACGGGGTTCCGGCTCTTGGAGCCACACCTATGGCAGCTCTCATCCAGCGTGTAATCGTTGCAGCTGGGACAGAATCGGATAAGTGACCTCATGCGCTGGGACCCGTGGCCATCTATGATACTGATGGTATTTCATGTTTGGGCAGTTCACCTGCCCTCGCGCTTGAACACGCCTTCGCCACCGGACTCCCTGATCACATCCAAGATGGCGGTGGAGATCGTCTTGAGGTCCTCCTCTGCGACCTTGTATTCTGAGGCAGTGATGATGATCCGGTAGCGGGGGGCACCGACATATTGTATCGAAACGTCCTCCTCGGCCACTTCGATCCCCTTTTTGAGCGCTTTCCTGATGACGTCCACACCATCGGGGGTCGGACTGCGAAGCTCGACGTACGCGTCGATCTGCACATAAGGTGGCGTGACGTTCTCCTGAGCCACCTCGACGAACGACTGTACCCAATATCCCTCGATGCCCTCATCCTCGAATTCGGAGGGGACGGCAGCGACCTGCTCGAACGATCCGTATAAGGTTCCGTAGGTATCTATGAGGTCGTAACCGAAGTCCTCCCACGTCTGTTCCACAGGGACCTTAAGGCGCTCGGCAACGATCTCCAGCAGCTTCTCAGCCTTCTTCTCGTTCTTCCACTGCTGTATCTTTTCCCTTTTCTGGTGTTCGTTGACTGATTTGAGGGATAGATCAATGTGCCCCTTTGATACATCGACATCAAGTACCTTGCAGACGATCTTCTGCCCCTC
>JAUVWO010000072.1 GCA_030604065.1 Methanomassiliicoccales archaeon
AGAATGCGACTATCACCTAGCGATACGGGCCCGTTCCCGGGTCGGGAACGGGTTTGATAACGAGGTGCGAAACTCTTTGGGAACGGGAGATTCAGCTCAAGCTATGGAGCGAAGTGCAAAAGTCGGGTTGATATGAATAAAAAGAGGGAATCCGACCTTCAGAGGATGTGGTAGGTTACTCAAACCGCCACTTGACAGTGGTGACGCTCATTCTTAGATCTTCACCGGAATATTTCCCTTATCAGATGAGAAAAGGGTTGATCATTCAAAAGAGATCGCAACGTAACCAACGACTTCGACCTGGCCACCGAGAACCTCTCCAGAATTCGAATATTTAAGCAAATGAGCAGTACTGAACTCAGTTGCTAGCATTGTAGATATCACTGGACCGACCCCGCACATGCTCACCCTCTTACGCTTGACCGTCTCCATGACCCCATATGGATCATTGGCCAATATTCTCTCGATGACCAGGCCATCCTTGGCTCGGGCCACTTCATCGGACTCGTAATGGGTGAGATCGGTGGAGGCCACGATGACCACGTTCCGTCCCTCACAGGCACGTCTAAGGCTTCGGGCCAGCTCAAGACAGGTGTCCATGTCCTGTGCGTTCATGGCCAGAGGGACGATCCTTGCGTCCGGGGCGATGCGCTGGATGAATGGGATCTGCACCTCCAACGAGTGCTCGTACATGTGAGTCTGTGGGTCATCCTCCACTATACCACCTAGTGCAGCGACAAGCTCCCTATCGATCTCGACCACGCCTCCCGGCATGATAAAGTCCTCAAGAGTAGAGGCGACAGGAGGGCCGTATGACCTGTGGCTCGGCCCCACGATGACGAATGTGTCTGGAAGGCCGTCACGATACACCGTGGCGAATGAATGGGCGGCGATAGGACCAGAGACGCTAATGCCCGCATGTGGCGACACCACCGCCTTGATCGTCCTTGCATCTCCAGGTACCGATGGCAGTGGTCCTGGGCCCAACGGATGATTGAAGCAACGCTCCACCAAGGATGATAATGCATCCTTGCTAGCAGGATAGAAGCTCCCGGCCGTTGCGGGATATCTCATAAGTCAAAAATAGGAAGGAGTTGATATTTAGGGTTTGGCTCGACCTAGAGGCTCGCCTCTAGGTCATCTATGCTGAGCATGTAGTCCGCATCATCGTGAAGCACGCCTTTCTCCTTCATGATCTCACGGATCAAGAGCCAGAATACACATGCCAACGCCCGCCGACCCTTATTGTTAGTAGGTATCACCAGGTCGATGTTACGGGTCTCATTGTTAGCATCACACATGCCGACCATAGGTATGCCCACATTGAGTGCCTCAGCCACGGCCTGTTGATCCGCGGACGGGTCGGTGACCAACATCACATCGGGTTCGACGAACTCCGGAAGAGCCGGGTTGGTCAAGGTGCCAGGCACGAACCTGCCAGCGAATACCTTGGCCCCCAGTGTCTTGGCGAATAACTTTGCCGGTTTCTGGCCGTATTGCCTAGCAGACACGACAAGGATCCTATCCATAGGGTAGCGGGCCAGAAATTTAGCCGCGGCTAGTATCCTCTCGTCCGTCTGCTTGACATCCAGGACATAGAGACCGTCATTACGGACCTTGAAAATGAACTGCTTCATGTCAGCACTTTTCTGCTGAGTGCCAATATGAACGCCGGAGGTCAGATATACGTCCTCGGGCACTAGGAGATCGCTCTTGACAACTTCACTCATCAGATAACCTCGTCAATCTCTCTTTACAGTGATAGGGATTATTCCCTCATTGAATTCCAACATAGCAATGTCGATAGGGTCCAGTATATCCTTGGACGCCTCCACCACAATAGGGGCTCCCATGGATATCTGAAGTGCCCGGGCACCGATTATCCTCGCCTTCTCGAACCTAGTATATTTCATAAGGTCACCATGCAGGAAGTGACCCCATATTAGCCTGTTACTTATAAATCTTTTGGAGATGTTCGAGCATGTCAGTATGTTTTTCACCCTCTTATCCAGTATATCATTCGCCTATCAAATCGCGCCATGTCATCATGGGATAAACATCGATGGCAGGCGTCTCGTAGGGATGGGCCCCGCGGACGGCCTTTAGGACCGTTGACACCTCGTCCGCCCTTATCGTGAACTCCAGGCGTAGCTCCTCGCCCAACTCCACTTTCCCTACCTCGCCTATATACGGATAGGCCCCCGGCAACGGACGCCAGGTACCCGTGCATTCCGAATAGCTGTACACATGATCATAGTGATCGTATATCGGTGTCATGACACGGTCCACCGCCTCCATCACCCCCTCCAAGGACTCCAGTGGCAAGAACACCACCACCTTGACGTGACGGGTGCTTTCACATACCATGAACTGACCATGATCAGGCCCATGCATAAAACCTACTTTGGGGGCAAACATTATCCCAAGCGATACCATTGGTCTGATGGTCCCGATGATCAAAGCAGAAAGACCCGATGGGTACAGAACCAGACGGGCCATCGATAACGATTGGCCTTGGATCGTATGGACCGTCCATTACGCCATGCGATCGACGCTGGGACCGGACGCCAAGACGATCTCCGACCCAGTTCTAGCCCTCAGGGCGGAGGCCCTTTGCGAGGCAGCGAAGACATCCCAGAAAGAGCGGAGCGAGATTCTGATCATCGAGACCGATGATGGTGAGAGAACTGCAATCCTGTGGATGGGAGAGACTGTGGATGATTATACCGGCGAGCCACGGGCGTTCGTGCTGAATGTCTTCGTGACCCCCGAACATCGGTATAGGGGCATCGGCCGATGGCTGATGTCCATGGCCGAAGAGTGGGCAAAGAAGCGAGGCTACGATGCGATCAGCTTATCGGTCGGGGCCGGCAACCAGGACGCAATGGCACTATACAAGGAATCCGGCTTCAACGCGGAGAACATCAGGATGACCCGGAGGATAAAGAATGAAGATCGATGAAACTAAGGGTGTGAACATCACCGTGTTGACGTTCGGCAGCGTTGATGCACGGCTGAAGCGGGCCGGGCAAATGTACCAGGAGAACCTAGATCATGCACTCGATGGTCTGAACGTCAATGTAGAGGCGGAGTTCCTCGATATAGCGGATGTGCACCTCGACGATGGGAGGGACCATCTAGCCCAGGTGATACCACTCTATCGCAAATTCGGCAAGGAGCTTGTCGCGGTGCTGTTCTTGGATGGGGAGATGGTCCTCAAGGGCGGGGTAGCCTCGCCCGATCTGCTTCGACGGCTGATCGTGGAAAGAAGTTAATCCCTCTGTGTAGTCTCATCCTCGTCGTTCTCTTTGGCGGATCCCTTGAGAACCTTGGCCATGGATTCCAACCGATCTGTGATCCTCCGGTGAATGGTATCCTCCTGGAATGAACCATCCTCACTCCTTATCCCTGCAAGGGTGCCAGTAAGCACCTCGATACCTTCGTCTATCGTAGACACCAGGTATATGTGGAACTTCCCGTCCTTGACCGCATCCACCACCTCGTTCTTCAGCATCAGGTTCTTCAGGTTGCTTTCCGGGATCACGCACCCCTGTTCACCATTGAGTCCAACGGCCTTGCAGAGATCGAAGAACCCTTCGATCTTTTGGTTCACTCCTCCGATAGCCTGCACCTGGCCCTTCTGGTTCACCGATCCGGTTACGGCAAGGTTCTGCCTCAACGGTACGCCAGATAGAGCCGATAGCAAAGCATACAACTCGGTGCTGGAGGCGCTGTCCCCATCCACGCCGGAATAACTCTGCTCGAACACCAGCCGTGCGGTCAGCGACAGGGGCCGTTCCTGGGCGTACATCTGGTTGAGGTAACCAGTGATTATCTGCACACCTTTAGTGTGCGTAGGGCCACCCATCTCAGACATCTTCTCTATGTCCAGAACGCCCCCCTTGCCCACAGCGATGGAAGCTGTGATCCGCGATGGCTTACCAAAGGAGAAATCACCCATGGACAGAACGGCCAAGCCATTGACCTGGCCCACGATCGAGTCCGATGTGTCAATTAGTACAGTGCCCCTCTCGATCATCTCCTGTATCTTCTCTTGGACCATATTGGATCTGTATACCTTCTCCTCCATCTGTCGGAGCACATGGCTTCGTCCTATGAGCTCCGCCCCATCCCCTGTTGCATAGTGGTTTGCCTCTCGCACGATGTCAGCGATCTCGCTGAACCGGGTCGTCAGCTTGCCCTTGTCGGAGACCAGACGGGAGCTGTACTCCACAATCGCCGCCAGGCCCGAAGTGTCAAGGTGCCTGAGCCCCTCCTTCTTGCATAGGGTACAGATGAACTGAGTGTACTTGGCCAGATTCTCATCGTTGCGTTCCATCGACGACTGGAACTCAGCCTTTACCTTGAAAAGGTCGTGGAACTCACGATCCCTGGTGTATAGTACTGAATATACGTATGGATCCCCTACCAACAGGACCTTTCCATCGAATGGGATCGGCATCGGCCTTAGACTTCGGGTCTGGATGTATCCGTATTTCTCTGCAGGCTCCTCTATCTCCACCCGATCGTTCAATATGGCCTGCTTTAGACTATCCCATGCGAATGGGTCCATGAAGAGTCGTTCGACCGGGACGACCAAGAAACCTCCATTGGCCTTATGGGTCGACCCCCCTCTGATGTTCATGAAGTTGGTCACTAGGGCACCGAACCGAGCCTCCTTCTCCGTCGCCCCGAACAGGTGCGGGTGGGTGGGATTGTACTCGATTATGACCGGAGCACCATTCAGGTCGGTGTTATCCACTATCAAGTTCACCTGGTACTTGGACTTCGGATCCTCCGGCTTGAATGGCATCATCTGTTGCTGCTGAGTCATGATCTGGTCGTAGGCCACTATGGAAGGCACGTTCTCTACCACATCCTCCTGGACCAAGTCGACATGGGACAGCACCTCATCACAATCCGAGAACTTTTTCTTGATCTCGTCCAGCAACGGAGATATGACGAATATGGCCACCTTCCTGTTCAACTTATCAATTCCGGTCTGAGCACTAGCGTCAAGCTCCCGCAATGAGAGTAGAAGCTGAGCCAGTCTCTTCTTCATGATATCCTTGTCCTCCTCGCCCTGCATCAGCGAGCGGAATGGGGCCTGGACCAGGGCCGTACCATTTGTCTGCTGCCCCTGGGCCTCCACGAATATGGGGCCGTTTGGGCCCTGCTGAATCTGATATCCGGCCTTATTTGATGTTTCTTGGATAGCCGCCACTATTTCCTTTCTCTTTGCATCGAACCCTTTGAGAAGTTCTATACGCTTATTGGCATAATCCTCGGACCCGAACGCCTTCTCCAACGCAGAAGTGAGATTGGCTACGAAGCGGTCCATGTCCTTCTTGAAATCCCGACCGCGCCCGGAGGGTAACCTCAAAGCTGTTGGTTCTGTCGGATCGGTGAAGTTATGCACATAGCACCAGTCGGACGGTACCGGCATGGTAGATGCCACTCGATTGATGTAGTCCTCCACTGCAGTCATCCGTCCGGTTCCCGGGATACCTGAGACAAAGATATTGAAGCCTTTCTCCCTTATTCGAATGCCAAAATCAAGCGCCTTTACAGCCCGAGGCTGTCCAATAATTCCCGATAGAGATGGTACTGACTCCGAAGATTCACAGTCGAAAACCTTCTCATCACATGCCAACATACATTCGGTGTGATCGATCTTCCTCACCATTTCCTCACCGTGATTTGTTATTATTGGAAAAGTCCTTATTTATAATGAGAGGAAAGAAAAAGAGGGAGTGGTGAACACTTGGTTCACAGACGGTCAGTATCATCCACGATACTGGTTCTTGATGCCTTGGGAATCGAACCCGTTGAGGCAGAAGGGACACTTCTCCCAGGTCGGCAGCATGAATCTGCCGCACTCGGTGCAGTTACCCGCATCGTCCTTTGAGCCCTGCTTTATGCCGGACATGTAACTTGTGATGTTAACAGTATTAAAAAGAGTGGGGGCTAAAATTAACGGCGTTATCGTTGTTTCAATACAATACTATATTAACAAGGTTAAAAGGTTATCGGGATTAAAAAATAGAGATAAAATTATGACGGTGGGAATTAGACCCACCGTCGAGTCGGGATCATTTAGTGATCTCGCCCAGAAGAATGCGGCCAGCGCACTTGGGACATACGTTCCATGCCTCAAGCATCGGGGCGCCGCACTTGGAGCACTTTCCACCCTCGTTGTGACCAGGCTCTTCGACGGGCCCATCAGCCTTGATAGCGGGTGACGCGGCGGCTTTGGTAGCGGGAGAGGCGGACGATTTTGCTTTCTTCGAGCCCTTGAGCACCAATATCGCGATGGCAACGATGGCCACGACCACGATGACCAGTATGATGGTCAGCATATCTCCCGAAAGGGCTCCGTCATCAGCAGCAGCAACATTGCCCGGCAGCACCACGAAGGAGAACAACGCGGCGATCAGTGCCAAGGCCATTATGATCTTACCGAGGGGTCGTCCCTCGACCTGATTATTTACAGCACGGCTTCCATCCATGGAAATCACCATTCAAACTATGCCATCCCTTGTGGGACAACATTAAGATGGCATAGCTAAGCACAATATATATGATTAATCAATTATGAGACCGCTGGCAATCCCGTATCCCGTTAACCATGCCACATCCATTTGTCTTCGATATGCACGATGTCGTGATTAACAATGAATAAAAACTATTTTTGGAGTTGTATTATATAACATTTATGCAGTTTTTATATATAGTACGTCCCTACAAAAAAATGAGGGCGGTGATAAAGATATCTATGGAAAAGAAAAAAAGGATATTGTCCCCGTTTCAGGGGACTAAAGTTTCGGCTCAATCGTGGCGGTGCTTGAAACCCTGGCTATGCTCGCCGTAGGTACACCTGGGGCATTTTTCCCAACCGACCAGCATAGGCGCGCCGCACTTGGAACAGACGCCATCCTTGTTGACACCGGGCTCGGTGTCAATCGGGGCCGCATCCTTCGCGAGCGCCTTTGCAGCGGCCGAAGCGGGGGCCGTTCCAGTCTTCTTACCGCTCATGAAGACTATGCCTAGTATGATCAACACGGCAATTACAACGATTATGATGACCGCGTACACGGTCTCGTCCGATATGTCGCCATCCGCGGCGGCCACACTCCCAGGTATTACGACCAGGGAGAACAGCACTGCCAAAGCCATAAGGAGAGCGGCACATCGGCCGGTCCTGCTCCTAATTGAAACATCTGTGTTCCCATGCATGATTTCACCACTCTGTATGGTTCGATGTATCCCTCAGGTTCATCGAACCTTGATTTAACGAGTGTGAACCACGATATATATGTTTAATCAATAAAGGACAATACATTACGAAAACAAAACGGCATCCCCTACTGATTGAAAGAAAACGCAAGTCATCGTCAGCATATTCTTAAACCTGTTAAATATGCTAGCTTCTTCTTCAATATATAAAACTTCTCCAACACCCGATATATCCGATCCATATATCAATAATGATATACCGCCGAACTCCTTCAGAAATAAGGTTACTGATGCCAGAGTTGCCTGGGGCTAATATGTTCCACCGACCCCTGGAATCGCTATTGGGGCATAGGTTCGATTAAATAGAGGTGCTCGACGAGGGCGTATGATCCATAGACGAACACGAGATGCTTCGGGATGGTCTCAAAGACAGGATATGCTGGACCTGGAGCGTCAGGGAAGTGCCTTTTCATGCCAATAGATGAACGCCGGAAAATGGTTCTGCACTTTTGCATGAGTGTCTCACCCCACATCGTGAGACCCGATGTCATA
>JAUVWO010000022.1 GCA_030604065.1 Methanomassiliicoccales archaeon
AGAATGCGACTATCACCTAGCGATACGGGCCCGTTCCCGGGTCGGGAACGGGCTTGAGAACGAGGTGCGAAACTCTTTGGGAACGGGAGAATCAGCTCAAGCTATGGAGCGAAGTGCAAAAGTCGGGTTACATGATACAATCATCTGTCGATAGAAAATGAGTGTAAGGAGTTTGGAGGAGGCGCCTACCTGCGCCTCAAGACCATCACCGCGCCAGCCGTAAGAGCCACTGCTCCGACAATCGCCGCTATGCCCAGGGGCGTCAACAGTTGATCGAGCAGGGACGAGCTCTCCACCGTCAGGGTCGCACCCGTGTCGGGCATGTACACGTACACGCTACCCTCTTTCCCGTCATCAACGATGGTGCACACCGCGGTGTCCGGGTCTACGGCCGCCTGATCAAGAACATCCTCCAATGAGTCCACCTGAATGATCTCGGCACCGTTCATCATCACCGTGACATAGCGGTTGCCCAAATCCATTGAGGCGGCATCGAAGTGCAGGGCCACAGTACCGTTACCCTCGCCATGGATCCGCAGTCTGAGCATGTTGCGGGCAGACTCCATCACCTGGACGTGGCTATTCTCACTGTACTCCATGATATCGAACATTCGAGTGTTCTCCATGGTCATCATCGAGACCTCGGCTTTGACCTTACCGTCTGCGATGGCCTGCTGCATCATCTGATCCCTCATGTCCCAGTTTCCTGCTGGCATGAGGTGGAACAGCAGATGGTCACCGGACAAGGTGATGTTGACATAGGTTGTGCCGTTGACCTCTTTCACAGCCATCCCGGTGTCGTTTGTCATCAGGATGCCTTGGAGCCCGTTGCCGCTCACGCTGAGGACCACGTTGTCACAGGTGCCACATGTGGTGGCCTCCTGCACGATCATACCATCGCCCAGCACCAGACTCATTGTGAGCTCGGTCTGATTGGTCAAAGCATGGAACATGGCCGTTGGGTTGTCATGGATGACGATCCTTGCATCCCCTTCGATCAAATGAATGACCGCTCCACCAGTGGTAACGTTCCAGTCAGCCATCCCATCTACCTTGATGATCTCGAACACGATGACCTCGCCCGTCGGAGTGTCCACGGTGTAGTTGCTTATCCGGTCGCCCTCAAGATCGAAGGACACGTAGGTTCCCTGACCCTTGGCATTCTGATAATTCATCTCGCCGAACATGTGGCTAGCACCCTCTCCCCCGACCCCTTGGGCCATATCGGCCGGTCCGGTGGCGGCGATGGCCGGAGAGGCCAACACCGACACCATGAGGGTAGCGAGGAGTGCAATTCCAATTTTCCCTTTTGACGACATACGCATCATTCACTTAACTCACGAATGTGCTTAAAACGCATTTTGGTACGTTAGACGAACACATTGGTACGGCATTCGAACCTTTGTGTCGACTTAAAGGGAAAGGATATTGAGCAGGCAGACCGCTTTCCCTACCGATGGAACCATTCATGGACCTTTTCGTACGTGGACTGTCCCTTGGGCTATCATCCGTACTGCTCGCGGTCGCGATCCTCGCGGCACGAAGGCATGGTGGGAGGAGGCTATGGCTGGTGACACTGGCCTTCGGATTGCTGTGGTCAGCCATGCTATCGGGGATAGCCTCCTGGTGGTATGAGTGGAGCGTTCTGATCATGGATGTATGGATCGCGATCCTGCTACTCGGGGTTCAGATCCTCTTGTACCTGGCCCTGCTCCGGGAGTGAATATGGCCGACCCGCTGGACCTGGAGAGCAGACGCCGTATACATGCACACGTCCAGTCCAATCCGGGCACCTATCTCAGGGAGATGGAACGTTCACTGGGCATGGCAATGGGCCAGCTCACCTACCAGCTTGATCGCCTAGAATCAGGTAATCTGGTCCGTTCTGAGAACGACTCTGGAATGCTCAGGTACTATCCGTCAGAGGGGTACCATCAGTCGGATCGCCGGACGGTGGGACTGTTAAGACAGCGGGTGCCCCGCTCGATACTGATGATTCTGATAGAACGAGACCGTTCCTTCTCCGAGATAGTCACCGTCACCGGTCTGGCCAAGTCCTCTGTCTCATACCAGATGGGGAAGATGGTACGGGCAGGGGTGGTGGCCAGGGAGCAACGTGAACGGACGACCTGGTTCTCCCTCACCGACAGGGAATCCGTGGCCAACCACCTCATCGGATTGAAGGACAACCTGAAAGATGACGCAGTGGATCGCTTCGCCTCCCTTTGGGAGTCGCTGAGGGATTGAGACCTCATCAGGGCGCATCATGGTGCCCATACCGCGTGTGCCCATCATTGGAACGATCGATCATCTGATCCGCTGAATGTTGCCCACGAAGCGGTTGATCATGGCGATGTGATTCCGCTCGGCCTTGATCAGCCCGTCGATGGCCTCTATGAAGGACTCTCGACATTCTTCCTTCAGCAACCGCTCGGCCTCGCCACCCTGGATGCCGTCGCGCACCCGGGTGTACAGGTCCAGCGCAAGCTCATCATAGCGTAGAAGCTCCCGCATGATCTCCTGATCCTCTAGGCGTTCGAAATTGAACACCTTACTCCGCAGCGGTGGTGCACTGACACCGCTCCCGGAAAGCACACATCCCATCAAATCCTCCACCAGCCGGGCATGCTCTCCGGATTCAGAGCTTAGCGTGAACAACAGGTCCCGCATGAGTTCATTGTCGATCTCCTTATAGCCTTCCCACGTGGATGATGACTCGAATCCGTGTTCGACCTCAAGCGCCTTCCCCAAGAGGTCAAGAAGGTCTTGCCCGATCTTGAACTTCACCATGGATGTACTGAACGACCTGGGAATATTCAAAGCATGCGTCCAAGACAATGATTAGATAGGTCTTTGGCACATATCATCGATCATGGAGGGGTTAGAGGATGAGACCTGGCGGTTGCACAGCATGTAGATCGAAGGGGTGGGCGCCGTGTCCCGATCTCATTAGAGGTCACCCTACGATTCATGGATGACAAAAGGGTGATAGGCTTCAGCGGATGCAACCGGTTCTTCTGTGACTACGTTGCCGAGGGTGAAACGCTTAGTTTCGGACCTGTGGGAAGCACCCTCATAGCCTGCCCAGATGATATCATGGCCGTGGAGGATATGTTCATGAAGATACTGGGTCACGTGACCGCTTGGACTGTGGATAGAGGCGTACTCCATCTCATCGATGGTCCTGGAAGGGCGAGTCTCAGGTCGACACCTGCGGAAAAGAACGATTGACGGCACCTTATCCTGGTTCTTATGATCAAGGATCGCCGACTGAATATTGATCGGTATCGCCTCGGGGCGTTCACTATCGCGACAGTGGCCATCGCCGTTCATCTGATCCACCTTGATCCTCCAAGGATGCATCCTCCTCAGACCCGCTAGGGCTTAGGAAGGGCAATTGACTGCTTCGCACCCATCATCTCCCATCCGATGACAGATACAATCGACCCTCCATCATGAGTTTTGTGAAGGCCGCAGGATCATCGTCAAGCGCTGCCTCCGTGACCTCATCCACCGCCTGGCTCAGCACACCCCATATCATCGCGGAATTGGGGTTGAGGTGCTGTATCTCGTAGTACAGGAATGGACTCTCACATCCCACGCTAGTGGCTGTGTCCACATGCTTCCTGAATGTGACGGAGGCCACTCGCATAAGGTCATCGAATCGTATGCCTGATCTTCTGAGCGCCGTGAAGAACACGATGTTCATGGCGTGGCTCATGCCCAGCACCACTGACATCAAGTGTTCATGCTCCTCCAGATCAAGAATGATTATATGCGAACCTCCTCCGCCGAGTAAGGCGGATGCTTCTTCAGCCGCCCCCGGAGTGACTGGACATACTACGATGTTGCAATCGTGCACCGATGGGGTCTCAGGCCCGAACATGGGATGCGCACTGCATACTCTGAGTCCAGCGGCCGCGGCACTCCTGAGAGTCTCCATGAACGGCGACTTCAGGGACGATATATCGAACACCAGGGCATCGGTACCGATTTCGACCAGATTCTCGATCGCCTCGCCCACGACCGATATCGGCGTGGCCACCACCACCACGTCGGCCCAGATAGCACCCGACTCCAGTGCCACTGAACCGGGGTGTTCGGGATCGCTGATCCTTACCTCATGGCCTCTGCGGGAAAGGAATCTTACCATCCATCCACCCATCTTACCACCTCCGCCGACCACCAACACCTTGCTTCCTTCACCAAGCGCTAGATTGGACTGCTGATCCACAGCCTCAGCGATGAGTGTACTGCTGATGCCATCTGCGGTGGAGTCGCCAATGCCACGGATCTGGGCCAGATCCCTATACCTTTGACGCACCCCGCCCTCCACACCATGGTCCCGTATCGGGAGGCCATTGGCCTGCTTGAATTGCCCCACCATACGAGCCAACTCCATGCGCCTGGCCACCTGATCCATAATGATAGCGTCCACCTCGGCGATCCCTGCCCTAAGGACTTCAAGGTCATCCAAGCATGCCACCTCGCATCATCAGATCGGCTATGACCAGGATCATCATGGCCTCCACAACGGGGACCGCACGAGGCACTATACATGGATCATGACGGCCACCGATGCGAAGCTCGGTGGGCTCCATGGAAGACATATCCACACTCTGCTGGACCTTGGCGATGGACGCAGTGGGCTTGAAGGTGACAGTGACCTCCACTGGCATCCCGTTGGATAGACCGCCGAGGACCCCTCCAGCATTATTGCCCTCACAGATCAACTCCCCATCGGCCGCCGCATAGGGATCATTATGCTCGGAACCGCGCATCCCGGCTGCTGAAGTGCCGCTGCCAACACCGACCGCCTTGACCCCAGGAATGGCGAACATGGCCTTGGCCAGCTCCCCATCCAAGGTGTCGAAGAAAGGTTCACCCACACCGATCGGGAGACCGTTGCAGAGGCATTGGACCTGACCACCAACGCTATCCCCATCTGATGCCGCGGCCTGTATCTCGGTCGCCATCCTCTCACCTATAGCTGGATCGGCCGCCCGAGTGGGCTCCTTGCGACCAGCGGTGATGGCTTCCATGTCCCGATCGACAATGTCAACGACCCTGCCTATGCTTCGGGTGTACGCCATCACCTCCACACCGCGGGACGCCAACCATCCTCGGACCAACGCCCCTGCCGTCACCAACGGAGCGGTCATCCGACCGGACCATTGACCTCCTCCGCGCAGATCGGCACCTGGAAACCGAACCTTGACCGGCATGTCCGCGTGCCCTGGACGGGGAACGTTACCGAGTCGTTCGTAGGCACTGGAGTCCACATCACCATTCTCGATCCATATCGTCACTGGGGTCCCAGTTGTCAGACCGTCCCTGACCCCTGAAAGAAAAACAGGCTCGTCAAGCTCTTTCCGCTTTGTCCCCAGACCTCGACCAGGTCTTCTCAGTTCCATCTCCATCATGATGGCGTCCGTGTCCACCCTTAGACCTGGAGGTAGACCGTCCACGACGCAGCCAACGCCGGCGCCGTGACTTGCCCCGAAGATGGTTATCCTCAGATCAGTTCCCATTGTGTTCATTTCCCTGAACCCTCCTTCTTCAAATCCCGGATATCAGATAGGAAACCGGGGTAGGAAACATCTGCCACCTCGAATCCCGGGATGGTAGTCTCCCCTTCCGCCACCAACGAGGCGATCGCCCCGGCCATGGCAATGCGATGATCGCCATGATGTGCAACGGTCGTTCCCCTCATCTCACCACCAGTGACCTCCGCGCCGTCAGGTAGCTCATGTATCTTTACCCCCATTGACCTTAGCATCATTGTGGTGGTACTGATACGATCGCTCTCCTTATGCCGCAGGTGGGGCGCCCCCTGTATCTTCGAGCAGCCCTCCGAACAGGCTGCCAATACACATACCACAGGGAATAGGTCAGGAGATGCAGATAGATCCACCTCGGTGGCGACCAAGTTCCCACCAGCAACCCTCACATGCCCCTCACCCTCGTGGACATCGGCCCCGAAATCCCTCAGTATCTGAAGAATAGCGGTGTCTGGATGGTCTGCTTGGGAATCAATACCCTCAACAGTGACATCACCGGCGATGGCCCCGGCAACGAGTGGGAACGCTGCCGATGACATGTCCCCCGGTACCGTATATTCGCCGATGCGGAGTCGGACTGGTCCTTCGACAGACACGGCGTCCTCATACCATTCGACATATGCCCCAAAACGCTCCATCATGGACCCGGTCATACGCAGATAGGGTCTCGATACCAAAGGGGTCGTCCACTTGATCGTGGTCCTTCCGTCTCGCCCCACCGAACTCATCAACAGTGAAGATACGAATTGTGAGCTCATATCCCCCCTTATCTCGACCTCGCCAGCTTCAGTGGGGCCTCTCACGGAGACCGGTGGCATACCTTGATTCGAACTGATTACCGCTCCTAAATGCTCTAGTGCCTCAAGCAAGGGTGCCATCGGCCTGCGCCTGATGGAGCTGTCACCGTCCAGCACCGTGGTGCATGGGAGCAACGATGCGATGCCGGTCATGAAACGAAGGGTCGTGCCAGAGTTGCCAACGTCGATCCTGGACCTTGGGCATCGAGGTCCATTCGACGTCATGAACAATCCATCCTCAGTGAACATGACCTCAGCTCCCATGGCCTCACAGGCCGATAATGTGGATAGCGTGTCTCCGGCCAGCAACGGGGATGATATACGGGACTCGCCATCCCCCATCAACCCCATGATCAGCACCCTGTGCGTATGGCTCTTAGAGGGCGGCACCCTCACTTTACCAGCAACATTCGATGCGGTCATTCTAACGTCCATTTCCCATCCCCGTTCCATACATCCGTCACCATTGTGCGTCCATGACAGGCCATGGCATCCATCATGTCATCCTCATCGCCCCTGTCGACCACGATCGCCGTGGCAGGACCGGTGCCACTGACCCCTGCAGCCCTGGCCCCCAGGGCCGTGGCATCACGGGTCGCATCCATGCCAAGACCCATGCCCAAGGAGGTCACCATGCCGTTCAACATCATGCCCTGTTCCCATCGGCCCTCGGAAGCGGAGGCGAAGGCCATGTCCGCCATCCAAGCCATCATACGCATGATGTCTGGCCTGACCTCCGACTTTCGTATCTGGCGATCGGGAATGACCAGGACGATGCGAACGTCGTCATGGATCTCGTATCTGGCAAGGAGTCGTCCTTCAGCATTGTCGGTAAGGCACACCCCGCCGAGAAGGGATGCGCTGGCATCGTCGATTGCCCCGGTGACCGAGACCCCAACATCAATGGATGCCTCTGCTCCCATTCTCAACACCTCAAGATATGGCAACCTCGCTCCGATGGCATCAAGGGTGGCCATGATGGTGGCGTTCGCCACTGCGCTCGAACTCTTGAGTCCTCGGGACGGGGGGATCTGCGAATGGGTGGTGACATTGAACCCCTCGTCCAGACCGAATCGACGCTGGATCCGTTCGACGCACATACGCACCAATGAATCATCCTCATTCAGGCCTTCGATGCTGACCATCTTTTCATCGCCTCCTATCTCGACCTCCACCTTGGTCAACAGGTCGACCCCTAAAGCAGCACCCTTGCCCATGGCGATGGCGTTGACCACGGTGATGGCTCCATGAGCCTCCGCCTGTCCGATCACACGCCTCCCTCCAGGGCGTTGGCCATAAGCTCCTCTTCGGGTCTGACCCCGGTCCATATCCGGAACGACTCCATCGCCTGGCCTAGCAGCATGGCCTCACCATTGATCGTGTCCAGATCCATGGATCTCGCCAACCTCAGGAACGGGGTCTCGCGTGGATGGTACACCATGTCCATCACCATGCCCGCGCCCTCCAACGTCTCACGCCCCACCGGCGGACCCGGATCGTGTCCCTCCATTCCCAATGGTGTGCAGTTCACTATAAGATCCGTTATTGGCATGTGTTCGGTTGTTGCGACCTCCGCACCTAGATCCCGGGCCAGATCCAAGGCCTTCGACCGATCTCGGTTCATCACATGGGTCATGCATCCGATGTCGAGGAGATGGAGGCAGCAGGCCCGTGCCGCTCCTCCGGCGCCGATCACCAGGGCGGTTTCCGGCCTTTGACGTCCTGATAACGCATGTGCTACGCCCTCGATGTCGGTGTTATGCCCGATCAGCTTTCCACCCTGGTTCAACACGGTGTTCACCGCACCTGCCCTGGCCGCTGTTGGTGCCACCTGGTCCAAGTGGTCCATGACCTTGCGCTTGAGGGGCATGGTGACATTCACACCCTTGATGTCCATCCAACGGATCACATCCATGGCCTCCTCCAACTCATCGACAGTGGTTGTAAGCTTGAGGTAGCGGCCACGTATCCCCATGCCCCTGAATGCGGCATCGTGCATCGAAGGTGACATGGAGTGATCCACAGGGTGACCGATTATACCGGTCAGAAGGCAATCATCCCCTAACCAGCGTAGGTCAGTGAATGGTAGTTGTCCCGGCGCAGTATTGATCCCCATGGAGGCAAAGGTGAATTCACATCCAATCCGCCGATGCCTGATCCGGGTCAGCGTCCCCATTTCACCCATACCGATCAACACCATCCTTGGTATGTCGAGCCTATCGGCTGCGGTCAACAGTTGATGCAGATCGTGCATGCTCCGAACCATGAACGCACCCTTGGCAATGGCGGCCCGGTCAGCCATATCACGCATCACTGCCTCCACCTCGTCCGCCGTGGGCGTGGATGATGGGTCATGATATGAGCACACTGTCCGTTCTCGATCCCATATCCCTGTGCCAAGTTCAACATCCATCATGTCGAAGCCAGCCTCGAACACTTGCCTTAGCATCGGCGACGGATCGCCCGTCCCCTGCCCACCATGCGCACGGGAACGCACTGTCGCCAGCGTGATGGCCTTGGATGCTGGCGGTCGAGGAATGGTATCTATATCCATCAAATCGAGCCTGGCCTCTATCATGTACGGTCGCAGCCGTGCTGCCTTGGCCATGAGTGCAGCTAGCATCTCTTGGTTATCGGACATCACCGATATGCAGGCCCGCATCAGATCTCCCTTACCGTCTCCTGCACCGGCCTACCGAAATGCCGGCCTCCATGGGTCATATGGGCCAAGATGCGATCGCCAGGTTTCAACTCAGTGACCGATATCGAACCTTCCTTGGTGCAGAGCCTGATGGTCTCAGCATTCTGGACCACCACCGAATTACGACCGTCTTGATGCTCCACATCCACCAGCATCAATGGCCTCCTCTCAACCTTGGCCCGTCCCACCGAGGCGGAACGAGTGGCCCCGTCCCTGCCGACCACCAAGGCCTCATCGCCAGCTTTGAGCTCGGAAAGATACCTGGTACGCCCGCCGGGAACCATGACATACGAATGTACAGCACCGGCATTCACCCGGAACGGTCTCGATGCCACGTAACCGCTGTCCTCGCTCTCCGATTGCACCAGCAATAGACAGCCGGCATGGGAGCCCACCAGCATCCCCTCTCCAGGGGCCATCATCGTGGTGGTGTCCACGCATACCCTATCGCCGAGGGGAAGGTTTCTCACAGCGGTCACCGTCACTTCCTCGATCACAAGTATATCGGTGACGATCGAATCCATGAATGCCCTCACCTTGGCCGGGTCATCCACCTGTATGACGATGCCGTCCACGCCAACCTCCAGCGTTTCTGAGAAAAGAGCGGCCTCCTCAGGCGATGTTGCCACTGCCATGAGCGATGTCTCCGTCTTCTGCAGGTCGGCGATCAGGTTCTCTAGCGGTATCACCTTCCAGTCACCACATCCCACTATCAGGAATTCAAGGCCACCCGCCTTGGTCACTGCATCCTCCTGATCATCAGGCGATGCCACGGTCACCATTGCACCGATGACCTTTCCATCACGCATTATCTGCCCAGAATCCACACGCAGGGCCTCGATGCGTCCCAATGAGGATATGACATCATCCTCGGGACGTACCAGTATGGTGGTGATCCCGGACTCCAATCCAGCAACCGCCATCTCCTTGTTATCCTGGGCGTCACCCAGGTCCGCACGCAACCACAGTCTCAGACCATCATCTCCCGATAAGGTTCAATGCTTCCTCGACGTCCATGCCCTCCATGACCACCGCGGAGACCGCCCGAGTAATGCCCAATGGATCATGATGCTGGAACACGTTCCTGCCTATGGACACTCCTCGACCCCCTGCTTCGATCGAATCCCTCACCATGATCAGTAGCTCCTCATCGGAATCGATCTTGGGGCCGCCGGCGATCACCACAGGTACTAGGGCCCCTCGGGTCACCTCTCGAAAGGTGTCGATGTCTCCAGTGTAGTTGGTCTTGACGATGTCCGCACCTAGCTCGGCAGCCACCCGGGCCACGTGCTTGACCAGGTCCACATCGAACGGGTCCTTGATCTCAGGCCCTCTAGGGTATATCATGGCCATGAGTGGGACACCCCATTCAGCGCATTCGCGTGCCACAAGACCCATGTCTGCTATCATCTGGGGCTCGGTCTCGGTGCCGATGTTCATGTGGATGGAGACCGCGTCCACCCCCATCTTCAACCCCTCGGTCACACTGGCTACCAGCACCTTTGCATTAGGGTCAGGGCACAGACTGGTCGATGCGGATAGATGCAATATCAACCCGATGTCGCCACCGAAACGCCGATGTCCGTGAGGCACTATGCCTTTGTGCATCACCACCGCTGTGGCCCCCCCTGCGGAAGCCG
The DNA here is from genome assembly GCA_030604065.1 of Methanomassiliicoccales archaeon. GTDB lineage: Archaea > Thermoplasmatota > Thermoplasmata > Methanomassiliicoccales > JAUVWO01 > JAUVWO01. Next base: position 10,700 of record JAUVWO010000022.1, read on the forward strand.
TGTCTATGGTCTTCCTCATGTCCACTAGTCCCTTCACCGGGCCTATCGAGATCCCATGGTCCACTGGTACGATCACGAAATTACCCGTGTCCCTATCCATTATCCTTTCCATTCTAATGGCTTTTCCCATCATGTTTTGGCCTCCATGACAAATGTTAGCATGGCACACGGTTATAAATTACTTTCTCCGATATAATACCAAGTTCAACTGTCACCAGCACGATCGGGAACATGAATATCAACATGAATGGTATGTAAAGGATGCCCCGCAAAGTAGGACCAACACCCCAATGACGGTCTCCATCATACCATATCCATTGGCATCCTTGAACGTCGCCCTGCTTTCGATCTCGATACTCTCCTCAATATACATGGCTCTGATCCCCTACACACATACCAATGGTCGGGTAGAATGAGGTTTACAAACCAAGATACATACACAACATTCTTGCATTCTAAGATTAAAAGTTTGGGAAATGGTTTGTTCGGCTTCTACTCGAATCTCAGGACCTCGGCTGGCGCAACCTTGCTGGCGCCACGGGAAGCAGGCAGAATGCTGAGCAGCGTGGCCACTAGGACACCGACGGACAGCAACAACAGCTCCCACCAAGGGATCAGGAATCCTACCCCGCCCTGCTGGAAGCCTTCCAGATAGATGATATAACCGACCATTATACCGGTGAGCACCCCCACCAGCACCCCAAGTAAGGCGATGAACAGCGATTCATACGAGAAGTTGCGCACCACCATACGCTTGGTGAACCCGATGGCTCGCATCATCCCTATCTCCACCCGCCGTTCATGGATGGAGCGAATGGTGATTATGCCCAAGCCGGTAAGTCCGATTATCAAACCGATGGCGATGAAGGCTCGGAACAGGGTGAAGATGCTCTCGACGCTGCTCACTATCTCCTCGGCCAACGTCTCTATGGAGAGGGTCTGCATCCGCCAGGGGAGGAAGTCCCTCTCCAGCAACTTGGCCTGCTCGTCAATGTCCAATCCATCAGCGAACTCGATGAGGAAGACTGTATCGTCCTCGACATCGAACATATCAGCGACCGCCTGCTTGCCCATGAACACCCCGTTGAGAATGGATTGCTCCATCACACCGGCGACGGTGACATTCCTCCACCCTGTCGGGGTCTGTATCGCTATTGAGGTGCCCGGATCCACCCGAACCCCACCAGGAGTGATTGGGACATAGATCTGACCTTGGTTGAGGAATGCTCCATCGAGTATCACGTAGCCAGGGTCGACCAGGACCCTCTGGTAGACCGCTTCGGAAGAGCTGAAGTTACCCTCATCCCAAGCAGCCAGTTCGTAATCGGCCTCTGTGAAGAACGCAGAGTCGTAACCCATCACATTGTACCCTCGCTCTGTGAAGTTACCTTGGCCATCGCTAGCGTTCATGACCGTCCCAGCCGCCGACAGCGATACCGACTTGGTCATGTTCTCCGCTTGACAATGGGCGCTGGGAGCAGAGATCACCGCCTCGAAATCAGAATCGGATATTGGTATGCCAGTGAATGCCAGCACATCGAGTCCACCAGAGGTCTCCACTACCGTCTGCTCGATGTCCGCAGACACCATCGCCGTCATTATTGACAACACCGTGATGGTGAAGATTATCAAAGCGAAGATGAAGATGCTCAGCGCGGTCTTGAACTTGGCCTTGAGCGGGTACGAGAACGCGGTCCTGAGCACCGCACGGCTACCACGACGGCGACCGAACAGCACAGTGGAGAACCGGATGATCAGATCGGAGTTGGCCATGATCAGCAACAACCCACAGACCACGGTGAACACTCCAGATATGATGAACATCTCGATGTCTGCATAGTATGGGAATAGATCGACACCAGGAATCCACTGGACCAATGTCAGCAACGCCGCCACGTTCCATGCCGCCCTCTCACTGATGTAACGGCGCAGCACCAGCCCCATGCTGAGGGTCGCGATCGACAACCCGGAGATGGCTGGTGCCGTCACCTCCAAAGCAATACCTATCATCATCAACACCAGCCCAAAGGCTATCGCCATCAATCCAGTGCGGAAGGTACGTTGATCGTCCCTTCTGGGGACCGGCTCAGGGATATTGCGTATGGCCCTCACGACATTCAGCTTGGTTATGCGCGAAGTCGCCCCATATACGATGGCCAGCGTCAGTATGAAGCCTGCCAGGTAGGATATCGCCAAAGACTCGTTCCTAAAGGTGAAGAAGCTGGTGGGATCGATGCCGAAACCGAACAGCGATCCGATGGCGATCACCAACACGTAAGCTATCCCTAGCCCCACCAGCGTTCCCACGCCGGCAGCTACCAATGCGTAGACCAATCCCTCATATATGTACAACTTGCGCAAGCGCGAACGGGTCATGCCTACGGCCCGGGCCATGCCCATCTCGCTCTTGCGCTCCTCAGCCAGCATAGCGAATATGTTGACGATGAGCGCAATGCCCGAAATGATCGCGAATGACCCGAACACCAGCATCAGATCGGTGATCGTTGCGATGTTCTGTTGGTTGGACTCCAACACCTGCTGCTTGTCGCCGGTTATCTCTAGGTCCAATGACGAGTCGTTCAACAAAACTAGGATGTCATCGCGTACGTCATCGGCGTAAGCAAGACCGTGACTGCCCTGGCCCTCAATGGATGCCCAGATCATATTGAGCATGTCTCCTTCGTCCATGACCGCCTGGGCCTGGGCTGTCGAGGTATAAATATTAGTGGAACCGCCATTGGCACCCATGCCCTCATCCTTGACTATGCCAGCCACGATCATTACTGTGGCATTCGGTCCTGAGTAGATGGAGAGGACGTTCCCTACTTCGACGTCCAGACGATCAGCCAGACGCTGATTGATGAGGACAGCATTGCCTGCAGGGAGATCGGTAACGGCGGTGCCATTGATGAACATCAGGCCACCAAATGCGTTGACGTCCTCCATGTCCATTCCGATGAGACGTCCATTGGGGGTGAACAGCGATTCGTTATTGTTGAACGCGGTCACCCATTCGCGTACCAAGATGGCCACCGACTCGACATGGTCCACGCTATCAATCTCATGGGCAACGGACTGAAGCTGGTCACGAGGCAAGGAAGTGGTCTCGGCACCCTCGAAGGGCATGATCTCGAAGTCCACCTCGCCGAATCCCTGGGTGACCTCCACAGTGATCATGTTGTCCAGCGTGTCACCGGTCACTAGAGCGGCAGATATTATCGCGGTCCCCACCATCAATCCGGCCACCACCAGAACTGTTAGCGAGCGGTGGCGGACCATGTTCCTGATCGCCATCGACATCAGCAATCGGTTGCGGCTGGCATCGACCATTATCACCATTGCGATAATGGCGATGTCCGCAACCAGCGCCCAGGCCAAGGGCAGCATGAGCAGCGGCAGCACCAGCAGGACCAAGATGGCCACTGACAGCACCGCCCCCAGCACCTTTCCCATGTCACTCACCCTTGCCGTGATCGATAACCTCTCCATCCTGCATGAGGATCGTGCGATCGCACATATCACCGATCTCGGCATCGTGGGTCACGATCACGAACGTCTGTCCATTCTCACGGTTCAGGCGACGCATGAGGTCCATGATGTTGGTGGCCGTGTTCCGGTCCAGGTCACCGGTGGGCTCATCGGCCCAGATTATGGCTGGATCATTGACCAGCGCCCTGGCGATGGTGACCCGCTGCCGCTCACCACCGGACAGGGATGCGGGGCGCTGTCCGCCCTTGCCGCCAAGGCCCACCTGCTCCAACGTCCCCTCGGCACGATGACGGGCCTCGTCATCCTTGACCCCGGCCAGAAGGAGCGGGAGCTCAACGTTCTCCACCGCGTTCAGGATAGGTAATAGGTTATAGAACTGGAATACGAATCCCATCCGCCTCGCCCTGAGCAACGTCTTAGCATCATCATCCAACGATGTCAATTCCTTGCCCTCGATGATAACGGACCCCTTGGTAACATCATCGATGCCGGACAGGCAGTTCAGAAGGGTGGTCTTGCCGCACCCCGATGGGCCCATCACGGCCACCATCTCGCCCTTCTCGATGGAGAGATCGACACCCCTTAGGGCGTTCACCTTGATGGAACCGGTCTCGTAGACCTTGGTGAGGTTTGAAGCCTCTATGATATGCATCGTTTGTATGATGTGAGTAATGTATATATCTACGATTGTTGCGGACGGTTGATAATCCAGTCATCCTCAATTCGACGGGTTTCGAATATGCACTGCAGAGATCCTCGAATTGGAATCAACGAAACAGTGAGTGCGCATGTCATTTATCGATCTCATTGAGACCATCAGATGCTGGCAGCCGTTCAGGCACCGGAAACCAACAAAGGAACGCGCATCTCTTGTACCTTTGTCCATAGCACCTGAAGAGCCGTCGATACAGGATTGCCTGACGCCTTCATTCATATCGATCGAAGACGCGAAAGTAATATGTTCCATAAGCCGAATATTTTAACGACCGGAAAGTGAAGATGGGTCTTGGAGGAGTCCGTATGAGTGTTGGTCATGGGTTATTCAATGAACGGAGTGGAGCGGGTGCCATTAAGGCACTGGCAGTAATGATCATAATGTTGATGGTGTTGCTCTTGCCACTGACGGCGCCAGGGGCGGCGGCCAACGCTGCGCCCATGGGCACATTGACGGATGCACCGATCGATATCGATGGTGAGATCGCATTGGCAGCGGCGGCAAGCTCCGGTGACGGCTCCTTCGGCAACCCATATATCATCGAAGGGCTGAGCATCAATGCTTCTGGATACGCGAATGCCCTTAGGATAGCCAATACCAATTCCCATCTTATCATCAGGGATTGCGAGTTCGCCTATGCGAATGTGGGTAATGATGATCAAGATAAGTTCGGTCTAATGTTGGAAGGCGTTTCCAATGTGACCATTATCAACGTGACCTCATACAGGAATGATAACGCGGGTATCGGCATCGACACCAGCCATGATGTGCGGATTTTGGATTGCGATCTAGGTCACAACGGAAACCCGCACCCAGCAAGCGTCTTCCCTGAGGGGGGAGGAGTAAGATTGCATTTCAGCAGCGATGTCATTGTGGACAATTGTACCATGGTGGAAAATTTGAATATTGGTGTCGTCATCGAAACGGATTATATATCCATTGCAATTGAAAACATCACCATAAGCAATTGCAGCATCAACGGATCACGCTTTGGTATCTGGTCTCAAAGCAATTACTTCCTCATGGTCAATGACCTCACCATTGATAACTGTACCATATCCAATTTCTGGGGCGGCGGATTATGGCTGACGGCTGGAACGACCCCTATTAAGCAGACTGGGTGGTTGATAAAGAATAATGTCATCGAGAATGGCGATGCGCACTCAGATCGCAGTCCGATATACCTAAATTATGTGACCGGAGCGTTGATCACGAATAATGAGATCTCGCACACCTATTCGAATGTTCATTGCGAGAATATTGACTTGAATCATTGCGACAATATCACTGTGTCCGAATGCAACATCCATGACAACCATCAGGTCGGGTTCCAGACATGGTATTGCCAAAACATCACTTTCCAGGACTCGTTGATATCCAACATTACCCAGGGAGGCATCTCCATCAGTAACAGTGTAGATTTCAACATCATCAACGTGAGCATCGATGCGATCATCGATGAGGGGGTCGGGATCGTGACCGCGTCCCGCATTGTCATCGAGGGCTGCGAGATAATGGACAATGGGAATCATGGCGTATTCGTCAGCTTAGGCAGCGATCATGTTGACATCAGCAACTGCACCATTTCCAATAACGATTATGGCGTGTACCTTGATCTTCAAGTTGAGAACGTGACCGTGGTCAACAACACGTTCACCGGGAACAACGGGGCCACTGGAACATACGATGTATCGCATATCCAAGCCTATGACCGAGGCGCCAACAACTCATGGAATGACTCTAATGGTGGAAACCGCTGGAGCGATTGGCTTGGGCCCGATACAAACTATGATGGAATCGTTGACGTACCATACGACATAGAGGGCGCCGCTGTTTCACAGGACCTGCTGCCGTTGGCCGATCCCGAGGGCATTCCGCCGGAAGTGACGATAACCGCCCCCTCTGACGGAGCTGTGCTGGCGACCACCGAGGTAACGGTCGAATGGCAGGCCTGGGACAACCAGACCGGGCTGGACCACATCGAGGTGACCGTAGATTCTGATGCACCGATCGATGTGGGCCTCAACACCAGCATCGACCTATCGCTTTCAGAGGGCGGACACACGGTGACGGTGACCGCATACGATGCGATGGACAATGACGGTTCCGACTCGGTGTCATTCTCGGTCTCTTTGCCCACAGTGCCTGGAACACCCACTGGCCTGATCGTCACCCCTTCGGACTCGGCCGTCTCCCTTGAGTGGAACGCACCCCCGGATGGAGGGTCGACCATCACCACCTACCATGTGTACCGAGGCACTGATCCAGGATTGCTTGTCGACGTTGGGAACGCAACTTCCCCGTCATATGATGACGCCGGTCTTGATAACGGGATCACCTACTACTTTGCGGTGAGCGCCGAGAACGCGATCGGAGAGGGGGCGATGAGCGCCATAGTGAACGCCACTCCAGCTACGAATCCCGCTGCACCCACTTCTCTTTCTGCAGAGATAGATGGGACGTCGATCTCCCTCAGCTGGAATGCTCCAGATGATCCCGACTTTTGCACTTCGCTCCATAGCTTGAGCTGATTCTCCCGTTCCCAAAGAGTTTCGCACCTCGTTCTCAAGCCCGTTCCCGACCCGGGAACGGGCCCGTATCGCTAGGTCCTGACCTCGACACTTGACTCTTTCGGGAGTCGCAGAATACGCTGCGATCGAGGGCTCAGAGCAGAATTTTGAAAAGTGTCCCGGCCCATGTTCAGTCGTGACAACGAAACAATACGAGCCTAGGAC
>JAUVWO010000066.1 GCA_030604065.1 Methanomassiliicoccales archaeon
ATCATGGGCGAGGGCGATGCCAGCGATGAGGTCTCGGTGACCATAATCACCGTGCCAGGGGCGCCTGTCGGACTGACGGTGACACCCGAAAGCAATGCGCTTCAGCTCAATTGGAGCGCACCCATAGAGGACGGAGGCGGTGAAATTGAAGGATACCGTGTGTATCGGGGCACCGAAGCTGGCAACCTGACCTTGTTGACGAACACCAATGCCACCACGCTCATCGATGATGACGTGGTCACTGGCGTCGCCTACCACTATGCGATCAGCGCATTCAACTCCGAAGGAGAGGGGGCGATGAGCGCAGTGGTGAACGGCACCCTGCTTTCAGTGCCAGGCATGCCGATGCAGGTGACCGTCTCCGAGAGCGATGGCATCGTGGTGCTGTCATGGGATGCCCCGGAGGATGACGGGGGAAGTCCGATACTAGGATATTCTATCGCATATGGCACATCATCGGATGACCTGGATGGTTCGGTCAACGAGGACGAGATGGAGCACACGTTCACCGATCTGCCTGCAGGGATCACGTACTACTTCACGGTCACGGCCATCAACGATCAGGGATCTGGGGCCGCAAGCGCCATGGTCAATGTGACCTTCATACTCGTCCCATCGGCGCCAGCCGATCCCGAGGGAGAGGAGATCGAGGGGGGAGTTCAACTGAGCTGGTCACCACCGCAGGATGATGGTGGCTCCGCCATATCTTCGTACAACATCTACCGTGCCATAGGGTCCGGAAGCCTCTCCCTGCTTACCAGTGTCAACACGACTGGATACCTCGACACCAATGTGACCAACAACACCACTTATCACTACTTGGTGAGGGCGGTCAACTCGGAGGGCGAAGGCCCAGCATCGCTCGAGATCACGGTGGACTACCAGCTGGACGAGCCGGGTGTTGATGACGGTGACGGATTCGACTGGTACCTGCTGATAATCCCGATCATCATAGTGCTGGCCCTGCTGCTGGCATTGATGCTGTGGAAGCGCAGGAAGGATGAGGAGGGCAAGAGTTAGAGCGAGCGGAATGTCCTACTCCCCCGGGCGGCCGAGGTCGCCCGGGCAAACCATATACCTATCGTTCAATGATCAGGCGCGAGGTTAGGGAACATGCCTGGATCGATATTTCGTGGACGCCATCTAGTGGATGAACGAGCGGTGATCCGTCTAAGACGTTTCATCAGTGCCGCCATTGCGTCGGACCATGACCCTCCGGTGATCAACACTTGGATCGTGAGCCGGGGGCAACCTATATGCCCCGGATTGCATCTTATCGCTGGTTGACGTCGCCAGGGATCGGTACGTCCTGATCCATCATACTCAGGTCGATGAGAGCACCGAAGCCTCGGAGTGGTGCCAGACCCATCATAACGCCCACTCTGCCGAGCTCCGCCTGACCGATGCCATTCCATATCATCTGAACCTCATGGGCATGCTCATGCTCAGACGACCGCCGCGGATGCTATGATCATCCCCTATCCCTCTTCGGCCGCGTGCCTCGATCCATCGGTCCCGGCCTGGTGGGCCTCGTTCATGAAGTTGTTCTGTATATGGAGAAGGATCGATCGTATCCATCCACGATGCGCTTGAAGTTGTCAAGTTCGTCGTGGAACGAGGAACCTACTGGTAAGGTCAGTAATGTCTCTCGTTCACTTTCAGATTTGGCGAAGCCTTGATAACTGCACGAGCCGTTCGTGATAACACCATGAAGATCGCTCAGGTCACCGGATTCCTTGGTAGTGGCAAAACGACGTTCCTCATTTTGCTTGCGAAGGAACTGGGTTCCCGCGGCTACCGGGTGGCCAACATCGTCAATGATGTTGGTCATATTAATGTGGACAGACAACTGATGGAGTCGAAGGGATTGCTGGCCAAAGAGGTGTCCGGCGGATGCATATGCTGCGAGGTGTCCGGAACATTCACCACTACCATAGTCAACCTGTGGACCTCGTACCAACCAGACATCATTCTGGTGGAGCCATCGGGCGTGGCGTTGCCTTGGGGCTTGAAACGGACACTGGAAGAATCTATGAACCAGAACGTGGTTCGCATCGAGCACACCCCCATCATCACCTTTGTGGACGCCCTGCGCTTCGACAAATTGATCGATCGCATGGACCGTTTGGTGGAGGCCCAGATATTGGGGGCCGACATTGTGTTGCTCAACAAGACCGATGCGATCGATGCCGACGTGACCTTGGATATTCTGGTCAGAATAAGAGCCGTCAACCCCGATGCGGATGTGATCACTGGTTCAGGTCTCACAGGAGCGGGGGTGAGCCATGTTGCGGACCTTATCATGGAACGATCGAGGAGCCGTGTCGAGCGCCATGGCGACATGGAGCGTTTCGAGAAGGACTACGCCTGAGGTGAGACAATGAACGAAGAGATATCACTCGACATGCATCGTTCCATAGATGAGCTGGGTAAGTTCTCTGTAGAGATGGAGATATGGCCCAATGAGCCCCTGGATGGGAAAGCCGCCGAAGCGCTTCTGAGGGCCATCATGATCGATAGCACCCAGGCCTGTATGGATGGTGGTGCCGATCTGGTTGGCCACGTGAAAGCATTCCTGGCGGACAAGGAAGGAGGGGGGACCATAAACGCCAACCTCATCGACCTTGACCTGGAGATGACGCTGAACAATGACATGCCCGGAGGACTAGGTGACGGCATGCTCACCCTACATATAATCGTGCATGGCATATGGGATCCCGAAGTGCGCCGAATAGCCATGAGCGTCATCGACGATATCATGGCCAGACATGGTATTGGCTATAATGTACGATACGACTATTATGAGAAGGAGAAGAGGGTGGAATGATCACCATCTACGCATATGGCGCTGGCATTTGAGATCATACCGAACGAACTTACGGCCGATGGGGGAGAGCAATAGCTCATCCTGGCTCACCACCAGCAGCCTTGACTTCAACATTGGTCTGATAATGGAGTCGAAGTCCGCCTCCAGATCCAATCCCCGCCCCGACCCTCCCCATAATATAGGCATGGAAGCGCTAGGGAATGTCTGAGACATCATCCTGGCCAGATCCTCAGATGGCTGGCCCTTCTTTCTCAAAGATGTCATCAACCATTTGCGATACGGTAACAGCGTTCCACTGCCCCATTTTCGGTCGGCCTTGCCGATCATCGACATCATATCCACTTGATGACCATCCCTGGGCCGTCGGGCCTCCCTCCACAACATGACCGCCCCAAAGACCATCCACAATGATATGAACAGACCCATCAATGGATCCAGCACCGGGGTGTCGTTCATGGAAAGCCAGGTGATCACTGCCACCATCATGGAAATGGCTGCATGATCGCGATGATGATTCCCCCGCGATAGAATGGCCATACTTCCAGTACGGGATGCAACGAATCGATGATACCCGAACAGCGCCAACGATATGGCCGCCGCCACCAAGGACATCACTATCACCGATGGACGGTCGGAAACCCCCATCAGATCATCAATGGGATTGCCCCATACAGTTATGGCACAAAGCCCCCCGAGGAAGATAACCACCACAGCCAGTATTGCGGCCACGGCCATGAGCCGTCTGTGCCCGCCCTCCCGATGCAATGATCCTTGTGAGATGGCCGCCACGGCATGGTCCCCGGCATCGACCAGCAGGGCCAGGCTTCCCGTGGCCAGCCCTATCCCGAGCTTGGACACCAGCATGCCCACGTCAACGAGCAGGGATAGAACCCAAGTACGTCGCATGACTGCTACCCTCCCCTGTCCTATATCACCAAATTGGACAAGTATGGCATCCACAGCGGATTCGCCTTCGGGCGTCAATCGAACAGTTCCATCACGAACGACCAAGCGTTCTTCAACCAATGCCTCGATCTGGATCGATCCTGACTCGTACTCATGCTGGAAAAGCCTCTTGGCCATAGGGATCAGGGTCGTCTCCTCCAATGGCCCCTCCTGCCTCAACGTGAGCAGCAACGCTTCCCGAGGACCCAAGCGTAACATGAGCACCGCAGGGTGGTTCATGATTCTTATTGGTTATCCCTACTCGATGATGAACTCGATACGGTTGTCACCTTTCTCCTTGGCTCTGGACCGCGCCCATAGGCCAGCCTCTATCCAGCCAGCGCTCATCACTCCCGAAGGCGTCAGACAAGTTGCGCTCATGTTGTTGGCCATCATGGTGATGAATATCCTAGAACCCATCTTATCCACCAGATCCATCATCTCCAAGGTACCCAGGGACTCCGCGTAAGCCAATACCTTAGGGCATTCACTGTCGATATGGACATCGAAACCCCCTTCGTCATTCATGGTGACCTCCACATCATGCACGAAGTCGCAGATATTCATCCTCACCCGGACCTTGGCCATGGACCGTCATCTCATTCTAGGATTATGTCCCTTTCGGGAACGAACGAACTGAAGCGTAGGAGGACCGCCGAACTCCAGAACGTACGCTCCCATCAGATCCCCCCATAGAATGGATAGTTCCCGATCTGAAGCCGCTGGCATCTCACACAGGGAGAAATGGGACCCTTTCAGTCCGGGCCGGCTCCGCATAGCTGTGCCAAGCTCCCGAGCCAGATCTCCGTGGACGATCAAAGCTAGATAGTGCCCCTCGGCCACCCTGGCCAACCCCCTGATGCGTGGAGGTCGTTCCAGTGTGTCCCAGGGGGACCAGCTCAGACCCATCCATCGCTCAGACTCCAGGGAACCACAGGGTACCAGGGGGTCTATCTCTAGGCCATCAGGATGATTCAGCAACAGCGGATACCTGGCCATGCGGTGCTGCCACACCAACAATAGCCTCCAGGCCTCTGGCTCATCTGCAGTCGTTGCGAATGAGAACTCGAGCTCAACGCCGTCATGTCTCACATCCCACAGTCTCCCATGCCAATCGTTCTCGGTGCCCTGCGGTCTGACATCGTCTATCAGGCCATGCCTGACATTCCTAACATGCGATTGAAGACCCCTTCGAGTATGGCCGATGAACAGCACATCGTCACCTATCGCCCGTATCATGTACACACCGGGTTCCAAGGGCATTCCCTTGGTGCCCAACTTTCCTGGGGTCAGCTCCCTCCAGCCAGACCAATCCAGGCCGCACCATGAGCCGGTTCCCTCCATGAGCATGGATGGGTATGGGCGCATATAGGATTGTCTGATGACGATCGGGATCTGGTAGCGATCATTGAATGACACCTCATTGTCTTCATGATCCTTCGAGGTGGTGGGGATCGACAACAGACCATCGGGAGGTCTAGTGGCGACGCTTGTGTAAGATGTGTCAAAACAGAAAGCGGCAGAGAAAGCGATCGGCCAGTAATACGAACGGGCGGGGATGGCTTTAGCCCATAACGGCATAGGATGCTGGGACATGCATTCCAACCGACCCATAGTGGACCAGGTCATCAGGACCATGCTGGGCATCGATCCCGAGGAACTGCAGGGCACCGCGGGGGTTTGATGTCCTTCATTCATCAAGATGACGTGCCCCGCATGGAAAGGAGGGTCAAGGCCCTAGACTGATCGGACCCTATAGATGAAAATTTGAAGCTCGATCAGGGGAATGGAAAACACCGTGCGGTCAAGCTGAGCGACAGCGTGGTAGAAAGGGGAATGGATCAGAAGCCACTGAGAGTCATGGGGCTGTTGGCCCCTTGAGGATTATTGAGGGTCACAACCGGCGACGGAGGGATCCGATCGACCGGCGCAGCGCCTCCTCGGTCTTGACCTCAACGACCACACTCATCTGGTGATAACGAGCAAAACGGAACAGAGCCATTATGTCCATCTCTCCGGTGAACAGTTCCTTGTGATCTATGCCATCGTAATCATGGAGATGCATGTGCGCGAGATGCTCTCTATGGCAAAGGATCAGTCCCCGTTCCTTATAACCGGTCAGAGCGTCATGGCCCACATCCCAGGTTAGCCCTATTCCCTTCAATGTCATGAGCTGGTTCACGATCTCTATCATGAAGGGCAAATGGAAGTTAGACACGTTCTCTACGCAAACGGTCACCCCCTGAAGGGACGCCCTTTTGACAAGGGGCTCAAAGCTCTCCACAAGTCCTGCAAGGTGACGATCGAAGTATCTCTCATAGATACGGACCCTCTGGTCAGGAAGGGTGAAACAAACCCCATTCTGCAGATGCGTGTTGACCAGGGCGATCCCGGCCTCAGCGGCCCAGTCTACCGTTTTGAGGGCCAACGACAACGATGCCTGCCTCAATGGCCCGTGGAGCGAGCCCAGGTCAAGGTCATCGGGCAGGTGCATGGTGAACCTGATCCCGGTGTCGCGGGTCACGTCCCTGAGCGTCCCTGGCTCCAGGCCATCAGGGAAGCAGTAGGGCATGTTCATATTCAGCTCGATGAAATCCAGACCCAGCTCCTGGCACAATGTCACGTTCCCGGCCAGGTCCACCTTGTCTATCAATGCGGGCATCCCCAAAGGTATCTTCGGAGCGCCGCAGTATTTGTCACTCATCCAACCGACCTCATTCCGAGTACCGATACAGGTGATCAACGAACTCCGGACCATAGAAATCATTAACCGCTCTGACCAAGAGATGACAGGTCCAGTACAGGCTTGATAATTCGACCTCAGGCGACCGCTCGAATCGATCGAGACCGGAGGGAGGCTGCAGATCAGCCTCCTTCAATACGATCGATGCTTGCTTACCTATCTCATCCTTGAATATGGTCGATATTTCACGATAGACGTCCTCTAAAAGGAGGTAGCCCGCCGAGATGGATAGGTTCCTTGCAATGCATGACAGCGTACCATCGGAATCTATTCTGGCCCAAAGACTGCCCACGGCATCCAGCATGACCTGTCCATAGGAAACGACGTCGACCATTCTGGTGGATAGATCCTTTTCATGGGCCCTTCGAACCATTGAAGGATACAATGAACAGCGTATCATGTCGACCGCGATGCGATAACTATGGTCGGTCAATGCATCCACGTTATCTGTCACGAACAGTAATCTATCTCCAAGATCCATGCTGTTGAACCTCTGGGACCACATCGGCATCGATTCACTGATCGTAGGGCTGAGCGCTCGGAGAGCAATATCGACGTCGCGATTGAGAGAGGAGTCACTGGAAAGGCACGCGCCCCTGTTCAAGGAATCGAGTTCAAGGACCTGTTCCCTCAGAATGGCCAATACGGCCCTCCACCTCTCCTGTCCGTTGTTCATTCGATCTCCATCAGCTTATGCTTGATCGGTGTAACGTTCCTGCGGGTCAGATCCACCGTGACCACAGCCTCAGCCTCATCAGACATCAAACGATCGATTAGCTCGAACCGCTTCGTGGACCTGGCCTCCCTTGGATTCAGGCCCAGACCGCGATATATGCCCGAACATATCACCCTCCAAGGGTCACCATCGAATCCCTCCTCCCTCTGGATCAGCACCTGGATGAGGGCATCGCGCCTGACCCCTTCCACATCGGTGATGAACACTAGATCCCTTAAGTGCCACACGAAAACGTCATCGACCTTCATCTGCTCGTGGGTTAAGGTCCCATCGATAAATAACTTGCGCTCATTCCATGAACGATGTTAACTTAGTGGTCTTCCAGCGTAGACGATATCCACCTCCTTAAAGAACTCATTCTCCCGCCTTAGGACCATCAACGCCACCAGGAAAGCGATAACGGCAAGAAGGGCCCCAGCCAGGAATACCGCGTCCATGCCCCACACATCATAGACCAAGGCCATGGACAGGGGTCCAATGGTCTGTCCTATCTTGAGCATCATGACGCTCAAGGACATCAGTGCCCCTCTGAATTCGTCCCTGGCCCTGCGACTCAGCATAACTTGTATGGTAGGATAGCTTATGCCATGGGCCAAGCCGACAAGCATGGTAGTGATCAGTATGAACCAAAGCTTGTCTGCAAATGGAACGATGGCGAGAGCAACCGATAACAGCAGGAATGACGATAAAATCAGTGTCCTCCCAGATATTCGCCTCGATATCCGCTCCAATCGAGTGGTGACCATCGCAGTGGTGAACGACATGGTGGACATCACCACTCCGATCAGTAGGGCAGATGCCCCCATCTCCGCCTTCAGCAACAGGGGTAAGAAGGTGAAGTAGGGACCCATTATCAGCACGAACAACATCAGGGTGCAGAATAGAAGGCAAGCGGTGTCCAGACGCCTGGCCACTTGGAACGCCATGATCAAATAGACCTTGATAGACGCCGAGTCGTGCTCGTTTCTTTCTGGCAGTAGCCGCAAGGCGATTAGCCCCACGGGCAGACCTAGGGCGGTCAAGGTGAATGGGTAATTCCATGCAAAGGTGGCGAGGACCCCGCCGATAAGCGGGAAAAGAGCTGTACCTACACTTAGAACGCTGGCGTTATAACCCATCACTTGGACGCATTCACCGCCAGTGTACATGTCACCGATAAGGGTCACACTAAGGGTGCTGAAAGCTCCAGCGCCCATCCCCTGCAGTGCCCTCATAGCCAACAAGGTCTGG
>JAUVWO010000062.1 GCA_030604065.1 Methanomassiliicoccales archaeon
ATATGGCCCGAGGAAATGTGGTGGACGAGGGGGCGCTGGTACAAGCGCTAGAAACTCGTCAGATCATGGCGGCGGGCCTCGATGTCTTCGAACATGAACCTACCATGCACCCAGGATTCGAACGACTCAGCAACGTTGTATTATCACCTCACCTAGGCTCGGCTACCTTCAAGACCCGAGAACGGATGGCTTTGATGGCAGCAGGATCCATCATCGAGGGTTTGATGGGAGACATCCCATCCAATAGTATCAATCCAGAGGCCTGGCGTAAAACCTTATAGTCCATTCTCAATCACTACCCGATGCCGGTCATCAACTTCGGCTACAACGATCTTTGCCACTTGATGGGTGAGGAAATTCCTGTTGACAGATTGATAGAGACCATCCCCATGATGGGTGCAGACCTCCACCACTACGATGAGAAAGAGATGGAGATCGCGATAGAGTTCTTTCCAGACCGACCCGACCTATACTCGGTCGAGGGTGTGGCCCGGAATCTCAAGTGCTTCATGGGCCTCGCACCTGGATTGACACGCTTTGATGTCGCCGATCCGGTTGTGGACCTTCATGTCGACCCTAGTGTCAAGAGTATACGTCCATTCATAGTAGCCGCAGTGGTCAGGGATGTGACCATGACCGACGCTTTGATCCGTTCATTGATGGAGATGCAAGAGAAATTGCATCTGACGCTAGGTCGTAAGAGGGCCAAGGTTTCGATAGGGATCCATGACATGGATGCAGTTCGACCCCCATTCACCTACAAAGGGGTCATGCCAGACTCGGTTCGCTTCGTCCCTTTGACATCAGAACGGGAAATGGATCTCGATGAAGTGCTCGATCTTCACGATAAGGGTCGGGATTATGCACACTTGGTCAAAGGCAAGGAGTTGTATCCACTGCTGACCGATGCCGATGGTGAGGTGCTTTCCTTCCCGCCTATCATAAACGGTCGCCTGACCACGATCACAGACATCACAAGGAACATATTCATAGATGTTACTGGCACCGATATGGCTACATTGGTGGGGGCCCTCAATATCATTACAACTTCGCTACATGAACGAGGCGCTAAATTGGAGGCGGTGAGGGTACATGATGGCGAGACCTTCTTCACCCCTGATCTGAACCCAATGACATGCGGGCTGGAATGTGAGACGGTCAACCAGTTCCTGGGACTCGAACTCTCCGAGAACGAAATGGTCAAAGCCTTGGAACGGATGGGACACGATGCGATCATCAATGAAAATGGACTTCATGTCCTATCACCAGCAACGCGGATGGATCTGCTGCATCCGGTGGACCTGATGGAGGACGTCGCCATCGGATACGGTTATGAAAGATTCGGAGAGCGATCGGTCGATGTACCTGGCATGGGTTCAGAACTACCGATGGAACGACTATCCGACATGGTCCGACAGATGATGATAGGTTACGGATATTCAGAAGTGACCACTCTCATCCTCAACAATGAGGAGGATCAATTCGGGAATGTGGGGCTTGCTCTTAGGGAAACGATACGTATCCTCAACCCGATCACCGAGGACCACACCTGCCTGCGCGTCCATTTGATACCATCGCTTCTCAACGTGCTGAGGAAGAACAAGCATCGTGACCTGCCACAGCGGATATTCGAGGTCGGAGACGTGATCGATGGTATGAAGAAACAAAGGCATCTGGCCATGGTCTCCGTTCATCCTAAGGCCAACTTCACCGAGATGAAATCCCTTGCTCAGGGCATCCTAAGAGACCTTGGTCTTGAGCATGCCGTGACCATCTCCGATTCAGGGATGTTCATAAATGGACGTGGGGCCAAGATCATTGTTGGAGGGAGAACGATCGGTGAGTTCGGAGAGATGTCCCCCAAAGCGATAAACCTCAATCGCCTAGGCTACCCTATCGCCTGCATGGAGATCGATCTTCTTGGAGCCGTTGAAGAACGCCTCGACCACATATTGTGAGTGAAGTTGAAATACCATCACGACCTGATGGGCTTCCAAGCCGAGGTAGCCAAGTCCGGACCACGGCGCCGGCCTTGAGAGCCGGTGGTGTCCTGCACCACGGGAGTTCGAATCTCTCCCTCGGCGCCATTCCATTCTCAAAAAGAAGTTAAGTACACCTCAATCTTTTAGATTCCCATAGTATAGGTGGCTCCATGAAGATTAGCAGGAGAGAAGAGGACTACTTGGAAGCGATCAACGCCTTGGTCGATGAGAAGGGCTATGCACGTATCAAGGACATAGCAGACAGACTTGGGGTTTCACCACCCAGTGTCACTGAGATGATCAAGAAGCTTGATATGAAGAAACTGGTGGCCTATAGACGATATGACGGAGTGGGACTAACACCAGAGGGCCGTCGAGTAGGTGTGCGTGTCCAAAGACGTCACGATATAATCATGGAGTTCCTTCTCATGCTGGATGTTCCCAAGGATATCGCAGATCGGGACGCCTGCATCATGGAACATGAACTGGATTCCCGAACCCTTCGCCAACTCCAGCGACTCACAGAGTGTGTCCAGGAGAGATATAAAACAGGAGACCTTTTGCTCAAGGACCTAAGAGATCGAATATAATTTCCACAAGACTTTCATATTTGTTATCACACATCATTAACAATGAGACTTAACCAGATGCGGGTCGGCCAGATCGCCAACGTCATTAGTGTGGAAGGAAGTTTCGTGATGAGGAGTGAGATGGCGATCCGGGGCATCTCACCTGGGGTCAGGGTGAAGATGCTGGATCCGAGCACCTCGCCCATGCTGCTCAATGTTGATGGGGTCGATATCACCATAGGAAGGGCTCAGGGAGGAAAGGTTAGGGTTGCGGGCATATAGAACGACGGGATCATACGCTTCCGTGCAAGGATCATTGCCATGACCGCATTGAAAATGAGGGACGGGGCTCCGGACTTCTGCTTACCAGGATCCGATGACCGGAAGACCTGCCTCACCGATTTCGCAGAACGATTTACAATCGTTATGAATGATTGGCCGATCACCAGTATAATTCCGGGCGGATCCGGGGGACCATCGCGGCGATCAAAGCCATCTCGGTCAGACCCTGGCGATCCAGAATGCCCTTGGACAGATACCCTATGGCCCCTTCAGATCGATCCATTCCTTCCTCACCAGCAATAGTACGAAATGCCTCGCCGACCGTTACACCTTTTCCAACAAGATCGTCCACCAATGGGGGGTAACGGAAACCAGGGCCCATGCCTGTGGTAACCCTTCCTCCTCGATCGATCACAGCACAATGCTGCACGTCGTACAACCCGTCATCCAATCGAAACACGCCAGCCTCTATACCTACTGCCAGATCGTGATCCCCTCTACAAGAACGTGCCCGATTCAATGCCCCGGCCCTCGTTTGATCGTCGATCGGCTGTTCCGGCGTTCTGTGATCGACATCCATCGGGATCAGGGTAACAGATTTGAATATCCGGCCCATGACATTGCGGACCGCCTCCACCTTCACAGGGTTGCACGATCCCACGGCGATCACCACATCGCGTAACAACCGTCCCTTATCATCTATCTCCCCCAGGCTCACCCTGCCGGAAGATAGGGGGAGGCCATCATCGGCCAATACATAGGGAACCACGACAAGTCTCAGTTCCGCGAGTTCGTTATCCTTCCTAGCCTTGTTAATGAGCTTGGCGCCAGTGAGCGTCTCAGGAGATACGACCATGACATCAAGATCCGGATCGGTGGCGGCGGGACCAATGGAATCGTCGATAACAACGATGGAATGCTCGACCCCTTTCAAGGCAAGATATTCTATCAGCCTGGCCCTCCGCTCATTCAACGGGACAACATCCGCTCGTGAATTGGATGCTAACCCGTCCGATGTTATCCCGATGGATAGATTGTCGCCTATGCTGACGGCCTTGTCTATTAGGGTCCTGTGGCCCCGATGCAGGCAGTTGAAGGTCCCGCCCAAGGCAACCCTCATGCCACTCCCACATACACAACTGCGGCGATGAGTATTATCACCGATATCACGTACAGCAACAGCAGCTGTCGCTTCTTCTTAGCCAGGGTTTCCTTGCTACCATGCTCGCACTCGGGGGAGCAGTATCCGGAGTCGCCCACATAGGCCTTGCCACAGTTCCTACAATGATGGTGCTGCGGTATTTTTTCCTTCATCCAGTCTGGATGATGTGACTGACGGTTCAAATACCTAATGCAGCCGATAGGTCCTATCTAACATATTGTTTACGATGGTGATACAGTGATCGGCGTGATACGATATCGGCCCTAATGAAATGGCGTCGGGCTCATATTTAAGCAGCATCTCCTCCTCTTCTTCAGTAAGATCGCGATCATCAGAGAGCACGAACACCGGATCGTCAGGGAAGTCGAACTCAACGATATCGTCTCCATCCTCATTGAGATAGATCAACTTACCCTCTTTGGACAGTAACGAAAGCACGTCTCGATAACTACGGTTAGACACATATATCCCGGGCGTGCTGTTGATCTCCGATTCAACCTTCTGCATTAGAGCGTTACGGATAAGTGCCGCAGTGGAACGTTCATCGGGATTGAGATAGCGCAGCTCGGAGCCCACAAGACGTATGGTCTTGGGAGCGAACGGCGGACCTTGGAGCACTAAATAGAGTTCCACGTCCCTACGGATGTCATGCGAAAGGAAGAACGAAGAGTTTATGCACCTTATCAGGACGTCCAGACGGCCAGCTCCCCCTGTAATGTCATCAAGCTTGAAGTCCCCCGAGGTCGTGGCTCGGTGTCCTATCACAACGAATCGTATCATGTCATTCCCCCAGATCGCCGCTCTGCATCTGCTTCATGAGCTGCCGCTTTAACTTACGGTTCCCCATGAAACCCTTGACCATCTTCTTTGAGTTATTGTACTGCTTGAGGAGCTCCCTGACATCCCTGGGTTCAACACCTGCACCGCGGGATATTCGTAGCACCCTCGAGGACTTGATGATCTTGGGTTCCTCCATCTCCTCCTCGGTCATGGAGTCCATTATTATGCGATATCGTTTCAGCTTCTCCTGAGACTCCTCGACATTCACCTTGTCCATCATACCATTCATACAGGGAAGCATGGACATGACCTTCTGCAGCGGGCCCATCTTGTTGAGGGCTTCCATCTGCTCATACATCTCTTTCAATGTGAACTTGCCCGCCATTATCTTACGGGTGACCTCGGCAACATCATCCTCGGTCATGGATTCCTGTGCCACCTCCATCAGCGCCTGCAGGTCACCCATGCCCAACAACCGTGATATGAACCGGTTGGGATCGAAGGGGTCCAGATCCCTGATGTGCTCACCAGTCCCTATGTATGCAATGCCAGCGTTGGTCTGCGAGACGGCACTGAGCGCGCCACCGCCTTTGGCGGTGCCGTCCATCTTGGTGATTATGACACTGGTGACGCCTACAGCTTCATGAAAGGCCTTGGCCTGTGTGCCGGCAGCCTGACCGGTCGAAGCGTCCATGATCAGGATCCGCTCGTCGGGTGAGGCCGCGTTGGCCACGTCCTTGATCTCCTGGATCAGGTCATCCTCAAGAGCATGACGCCCGGAGGTGTCGATTATCCTCACGTTCTTGTCCCTGAACGCCTCCAGACCATTGGTCACCACTAGAGCAGCGTCCTTGTTGCCAGGCTCCCCGTACACTGGAACGCCAACCTTTTCGCCGATCTGTTTGAGCTGTTCATAAGCTGCAGGACGATGAACATCGCCGGCGATGAGCCCAACACTCATGCCTTTCTTATTGAAAAAGTAGGCCAATTTGCCGGTTGTGGTGGTCTTGCCGTTCCCATACAGGCCAACCATCATTATGGTCTGTTTGTTCAACGGTATGGTGTGGGCATTGCCCACTATCTTCACCAGCTCCTCGTAGATTATACGTACAACATATTCCCGGGCACTCTTTCCGGCGGGAGGTTTCTCGCTTAGGGTCCGCTCCTCCACACATTTGGTCAACCGAAGTACAAGTTGAACGTTGACATCCGCCTGTAAAAGAGCCCGTTGAAGATCTCGGGTTATCTCCTTCACCAGCTCCTCATCAACGTGATTGGCTTTGGCCACCTTCTTGAGCACATCCCTCAAGGACTTTCCCAAACCCTCTAGCACCATTTGCCGAGCACCTTATCTATCGTAAACCCTATTATTATTAGAACTTAACCAACACCATCCAGCACTCTCTTTGTGCATTGAAATGGGTAGGAAGTGGGAAGGGCTAGCCAGTCAGAAGGGATGGGATGCACTCAACACACTAGCCCAATACTTCCCAATCCTATCATTGGGTAAATTGTATTTAACTTTTTTGAAGGTTTGGTCAATTTAACGGGGTAAAATCAGGAATTAATGAGTGAACGATATCAGAACGGATCGAGGCCGAATTAGAGATCTGTAAGCATTTTGCTTAACGCTACGAACATCCACGATCTCATTTTTTGATCCGAGGAATATTGTAAAAATGGTAAAATGTTTGAGAGAAGAGGGTTTTAGCGGGCCTATAGATAGCCCGATTTCTGCAGGGCCATGATATCTTCGGTACTGAGCTTCTCGCCAGCCTTGAATCGATCGAATATATCCTCCGCCTCTTTCTTGACGGCGGACTCCTGCTTCTTCTTCCTGGCCTTCCGTTCCTTTTGCCTTAGGCCAGCTGTGATCTTATCATAATCATGCACCTGACGGATCGCCTCGATATGCTTACGATGCTCCTCATCAGCGGCCAGTTTGGTCTCGATGAACTTCTCCTGGGCAGCATCGGCCTCCTTACGAAAGGCATCAGCCTTCTCATAGAGGGCGATCATGGCATCGTGCTCGTTCTGGGCGAACTCGGCAAACTCTGAGACCTTGAGATGATGGGCTTCGGCCTCATCCCTTGAGGCACGGAGGTCGGTTATGGCATCCTTGATGTCCGTATTCTTCTCCAGCTGCTCCTCGCGCTCCGAGATCTGTGCCTGCAGCTTAGAGATGATATCGATCATCTCCCTCTCCTTTTCGGTCGTCAGGACGCTGGTTTCGAATTTGAACTCTAAGTTCTTGAGGTCACGCTTCAAGCGACTCACTGGGGGCCCCTTGTCTTTCGCATTCTCCCTCTTGAGGTCGTTGACCTTGTCATTGAGTTCACTAACCTTCTGGTTCCACTCGTCCCTCATGCCCTTGGACTCGCGGACATTCTGGTTGAGTTCGTCCCTCTTCTCCCTGTGCTTGGCGGCCTCCTCAACAAGTTGACGGACCTGCGCATTGAGTTCGTCCCTCTTTCGGACCCAGTCCTTGGTCCCCTGGTTGAGGTCGTCCCTTACGCGTCTATGTCGCTCCGCCTCGTTATTACTAATGGCACGCTTCTGTTCAAGTTCCTCCAAAAGCTCCGTCATAATCAACACGCTCAAATAGCTAGCACTCTGAAGTATGCCGAACATAATACATCTGATTTATAAGCATTTCGGAAGTGTGACCGGCAAAGGTAAGGAATCTGGACGTTCAGATTAGCGTCTGGAGACTCACCTTTCCAGTAGAAGCCTCCACCCGCAAGAACATATATGGTGTGAATGGTCGCTCCCCGCTTATTATCGGGACCCCTGCGACGGCATCGATACGGAGATGGCATCTTGCCCTCTGGGTGAGTCCTGGCAATGATGTGCTCCCCCGCAAGGATATTAACAATCCGACATGGCCCTTGCGCATTATACCATCGAAATGACCCATCATACGAGTCAGGACCCCATTGCCATAGACCGATTCGAGCCGATCGAATCCCATGACCGCAAGGAATGGTTCCTCACTACCCTGGAGGAAATATTCAAGATTCTGCCAGTTGAGATCGTTTTCCGCATCCATGCCCTCTATGGTCCGAACGAATGGCAATGACGGGTCGGCGATGCCCTGAAGATCTAAAATGACCAGATGCTTCAATGCATTCGGTCCGGCCAACCGGGGGACCTCATTCCTAATGAGTTCGTAGTCCACTGAATGTCCGGGGAACCATACCACACCTCTGCCCAAGGATAGTGCATTGAGGATGGTCCCCATTTCAACGAAGTCGACCAATTGGGGGTTGACGTCCTCCCCTACCTCTATTAAAGATATCTCCCCCTTTGGCAGACCGCCAAAGACAGAATCGGATTCGCTGGAGCCCCAAGAGACATATTCATCGTCGGGATCGGTCTGCGGGGTGGGCAATACCATGGAGGCCATGCCCGGATACGACTCTGGATCGATCGCCTTGAACCTGCCGTCATCGAGGGTGAAATTGTACATCGATCGATCCTAGCCCCCCGAAGCTTGTCGATCCTCATATGGCGTAATTTGCGCCCCTTCACTTCGATATTCTCCAATACGATCACTCCATCCCCTAGATAATCCAGCTCCGTCTTCTCTGAGGTCTCAAGGATGTAGATCACATTGGTGCCGGAGTTCTCCACTAGATCCTTCTGCAGCACATTGAGTATCCGTTTGGATGAAATGCCGTACCTCTCTGAAAGTCCTTCGATGGAATCGAGGATGACCAATGTCTTTTGGGGCAGATTCATCTCGGCGATATCGTATGCTATTTCCAATTCAGGAAGGATCATGCCCAAGTTGATGGTCAGACCGTCATCGTCAATATCCACTTCGTCATCGAAATCGAGTCCACCAGACTCTATCAATCCCTCTAGCCGCTTGAGTTCAGAACGAACGACCATGGGCTCCTGAGAACTCGTACTGATCGTCTTTAGGAAACGTTTAGCAGTGAATACTCGACCTTGATGCTCTATGTCACTCTCTGATGGATCGCACTGCTTGGCTCTCAGAAACGCCTTTCCCGCCTTCAGCACCTCCTGACGACGGACCTTCTCCCTTAGCCAGGGAAACTGCTTGAATAGGGCCTCGTCAGACACCCTGGATGAAAGAAAGTACTCGGGTTGTTCTTCCTCTAGCTCCTCTATGAGCTGAAGTGCGAACGTGGTCTTGCCACTACCAGCATCCCCCTTTATGATCAAAGAATGCCCACCTGGGGCCCGCAGGAAGTCCATGACCTCCAGAGGTATTCTCACACATCGTCCATCATCCATTGCCTCGACCATCCATACCGTTGGGTTTCAACCTTATCAACTTTTTGCATCCATTATCACAAACGAATTGTGGTACAACTCTGTCAATAAAGATATATTTATATATGGCAACCAGATGGAATGCCCGTTATCCATGACCCTTTGCCCTTTGGATCACAGATATGG
>JAUVWO010000099.1 GCA_030604065.1 Methanomassiliicoccales archaeon
CGGTGCCATCGAGGGTGAGTGCCACGACCTCATCCAGGCCCCGATCGACCATCAGCGAGGCTGCATGGGCCCAGTGATGCTGGACCTCGATCAACTTGGCCCCGTCAGCCTGTGCGATCACCATGGCCAAAGCCCGGTTGGTGTATCCCGGATGCAGATCCATGGCAACGGCATCGAGGGCGCTGGCGCCCAGCAGTCGTCGTAGATGCGCTATCCCATTTTCCAAGAACTCGATCACCCCTAGGTGATCGCCATTGCCTATATGTTGGGTGGAGAACAACCTACCACTGGTCGACAGGGATGCGGTAAGGTTCTCCATGGCTCCCATGCCGAGGGCGATCGCGTCACCATCGACCGTAAGCGAGCTGGGGGTGTGCCCCCTGGACTTGCGAATGAAGCATCGATGGTTGCCGTGCATCCTCAGCACCGAGTCATCGGCCCGGTTGAGAATTTCCCTATCATGTAGCAGGTACATGTCGGCACCTAGGGACATGACATCCTCGTCGTGCAGCAGCATCGGCTCCCCGGGCACATTGGCCGAGGTCATGACCAAGGCATCCACGTCCATGTGATGGAACAGCACATGGTGCATCCCCGCGTATGGAAGGAACATGCCGATGTTGTGCAGCCCGGGGGACACCGCCTCAGTCTCCGGGCAGACGGCCCGGTCCACCAGCACGATCGGTCGATGTCTCGAGGTCAGCTCTGCGATCTCGGGTTCGGTGGGGTGACCATATCTCCGCACTGAATCCAGGTCCCGGACCATGATGGCGAAAGGCTTCTGCTCCCGGCCGTACCAGTGCCTGAGTTTCGGGACCGTGTCCAGTGTTGAGCAGATATGCATGCCGCCCCAGCTCTTGGCGATGCCGATGCCTCCGGCCTCCAGCCTATTGGCGAAGGATGCGATCGGATCGCCGTTCACCACATCACCATTGGAATCCATCAATCGGTATCTCGGTCCGCAGTCCGGACAGGACACGGTCTGATGATGGTACCTGCGATGGTCCAGGTTCGTATACTCCGCCTCGCATTCCGTGCAGCGCTGGAATGGGGCCATGGAGGTCATCGGCCGGTCGTATGGGAGGTCCCGGATGACGGTGAAGCGGGCGCCGCAGTCGGTGCAGTTTGTGAACGGGTAAAGGGATCTACGGGATAGAGGGTCGAACATCTCATCCAGGCAGCGGTCGCAGATGGCGGTGTCGGTGGGGATGCCCACGCCCCTCGCCCCCTGTCCCGAGGCCACGATGTGGAATCCATCGCGTTCTGCGGGGAGTGGGAGCTCATCGACCTCGATCCTGTCGATCCGGGCCAGGGGTGGAAGTTGTCGGTACAGCTGCCTAATGAACTCATCGGCATCACTGTCCAGGACCACTACGACATTGGAGCCGTTGTTCTGCACGTGACCGTTGATCCCCATCGCCTTGGCTATGCGATGAACGGCTGGCCTGAACCCAACTCCTTGGACTATGCCGTGGATGACCACCCTCATTGGCCTTAACAATCCTTAAACATTATATTATCATTTCCATTGAAAAGACTGCTGGCATAGGCGAACTAGGTTGCAAAAGGGTTAAATTGAACACCCGGCATATTTCGCCGAGTGAGGTTGACCCATGGATACTGTCAAGGATGACCTGTATTACACTGAGGATCACGAGTGGTTGGAGATCATCGGGGATGGCAAGGCGAGGTTTGGTCTATCTGATCATGCGCAGGCCGAGATGACCGAGGTGGTGTTCGTCGAGCTTCCTGCTGTGGGCGACATTGCGGTCAAGGGCAAGGGGATCGCCATCGTCGAGAGCGTCAAGACCGTATCCGATGTGTTCAGTCCTGTGAGCGGAGAGATCGTTGAGACCAATGCTGAATTGGAGGATGACACCCAATGGATCAACGAGAGCCCGTATGAGCAGGGGTGGATCGCGACCATCATGATGTCCGACCCTTCTGAGGTGGATTCCCTGATGGATGCTGATTCCTATAGGACATTCCTCTCCGCCTGAATCGATGCGAATCGGCTGGACCGTGTCATCTGTCGTCGCTTATGGCCGGGATCCCGAAAGACCATCTCCATTGTGTTCGAAAGCCCATGTGACAGCCAGGTCGAAGCACCCATATTCTCCGACCGTTCACGGGCGGCAGTGGTGATGATCCAAGTATCATCAAGGGCGAGTCCCGTGACCAACGACCTAATGCGTTCAGGCTCCGGCCTCACGCAGGATCCGGTCGCAATCGCATCCATGGATATCGGGGATACGGGGCAGCGCATCGGTCAGAATGTCTCTGACCTTGTGCACGTTCTCGGACATGGTGCGCAGGATGGTGGCGGTATCCACGGCATGCTCGGCCCACACGTCGTAGTCGGTGACCATGGCCAAGGAGGTGTAGCACATCTCCATCTCCCGGGCCAGCTGGCATTCCGGCACCAGGGTCATGCCGATGACGTCGGCGAAGCCCCTGTACATCCGGCTCTCAGCCCGGGTGGAGAAGCGTGGCCCCTCTATGCACACATATGTTCCGCCTAGGTGATGTGAAACCCCCAGCCTGTTCGCTGTCTGGTCGAAGATGGCATTCATCTCTGGACAGAAAGGGTCCGCGCATCCGATGTGGACTGTCTTGGGGCCATCGAAGAAGGTGTAGTCCCTGGTCTTGGTGAAGTCCATGAACTGATCCACGATGACTATGTCGCCAGGTTCGAAACCCTCCTGCAGCGATCCGACCGCACAGGGGGACACGATGCGCTCGACACCCACCTGTTTCATGGCCCATATGTTGGCCCGATAGTTCACCATGTGCGGGGGGAGCACGTGTCCGGTGCCGTGGCGGGGGAGGAACGCCACCTCCACCTCGCCCAGCCTGCCGATGCTGATTGCGTCCGATGTGGCCCCGTAGGGCGTTGACATGCTGATGGTATCCACAATGTCGAAGACCTCGGGGTCGTAGATCCCCGTCCCGCCTATGATGCCAATACTGGGGCACATGGTTCGGCGAGTGATCTGCTTCAATAAAAGTCTGTTGCCAGTCAGTAGTCTTTTATCATCAGGGGATGATGTCATTGCTATGGAAGGCTCTGCGTTGATCGGGGGGCAGATGTCCAAACTATCGTTCTTCGCCCCCCGCAGCATGGGAGCCTACCTCCGACGCTTCTTCCGTGAGGCTCCTTTGCCGGGGCGTGTGTTCATGGGCGTGTACTTTGTCCTGTTCTTCCTCTCACCCCTGTTCGGCATAGATGAGTTGGAGGAGATGCAGACCCTGATAAGCGGGACGGGTCTCGGAGGGCTCAATGTGGCCCTGATCATGGCCGCACTGTCGGTGTATCATTTCAACGCTAAGTTGCCGTCTGAAGAGAGACGATCTGGCAATATGGTCTTCCTGTTGATGCTTTCACCTTTGCTGCTAGGTTTCGTGGCCGGGGTCTATGGGACCTGGCTGACCGGTGACCCGACCACCTTTGTCAACCTGGCATTGTCCCTCTATATCATCATTCCTTTCATGTTGGTGTACATCATCGCCTTCGACGGGGTCATCCGCTTCACCGCATGCAAGGAGCAGAGCCAGATGCTGGTGTACATATCGATCATCTCCCTGTTCATATCCATATACACATTCGCCGCCATATTCTACCTCAACGATCTGGTGGTGGATGCAAATGGACTAGGGGTGACATTCGGGGACGCGTTCTATTATTCCGGCGTTACCTTCACCACCACCGGTTACGGGGACTTCATACCGGTGGGCCTGGGTAGATACTTGGCTGTCATGGAGGCGCTGGTGGGGATCGTGACCATGTCCCTGTTCACCGCGGTGTTCATTCGCATCCTGGGATCCTCGAAAATCGAGGAGGGTCATGAGTAGGTGCCGATGCATTTAATGCCCATCGACCTGATGACCGATCGATATGAGGACTTTCGATGCGTTGGTGCGGGCGCTGCGGAGCACGGCCGATACTTTCCATTACGTGCCAGGATACCCTATCGATGTGGTGGCCGAGGCAGTAGGGGCCGAGGTATGTGTCAACGAGATGGTGGCCTTGGGCTACGCGTTAGGTGACTCGATCTCGGGAAGGCGTTCGGCGGTGCTGGTCAAGAACCTGGGCATGAATGCGCTGGCCGATACCCTGGTCAACGCCACTGTCCAGGGGTTGGTCTCTGGAGTGGTGGTGGTGGTCGGTGACGACGTGACGGCCAAGAAGTCGCAGGTGGCCCAGGACTCCCGATACTATGGGGAGGTGGCCATGGTACCGGTGCTGGAGGTCCATCCGGATGATGTGGATCAAGCGGTCGAGGAAGCCTTCGAAGCATCCGAGCTATTCTCTAGGGTGGCCATGCTGCGCTTCACCCCCGATGCGCTGGACGCGGTCACCGTTTCCTCGCCCATCGATCGCGAGGATGGAAAGGGGAGCATTGTGCCTGGTGACCTGACCATGCGGGGCCGATGGCAGAGGGCGGGCAACAAGACCGCCGATATGTTCGAATGGGCCTCGACGCGGTCGTTCGTGTCCTACCCGCCATCAGGTTCGGACCGTCAGGACGTAGGCCGTCCGTTCAGGTCCGAGCACCAGTGGTCCCCACCAGAACGGTTCCCGGAGCCGGAGACCATCGCCATGGTGGGCAACTTCGGCAGCATCTGTTGTGATTGCCCTTACTCGATCCTGTTCGAGGAGATGAGAGACCTCGGCGCCAATGCGGTCATGGACACTGGTTGCTGCATATTCTCTCGTTATCCCCCATACGGGGTGGGCATGGTCTCATACGGGCTGGGTTCATCGCTTCCGGTCGCAGCCAGGAGCACGGGGGTGGTGCTGACAGGTGACTATGCGCTCCTTCATTCAGGTATCAGCGCCTTGATCGATCTCGATATGAAAGGTCTCAGCCTGC
>JAUVWO010000078.1 GCA_030604065.1 Methanomassiliicoccales archaeon
CTAGTTCCTTCACTATGACCTCGTATGCGGCGAAGGGCGGTATCATGCCCACCTCGGTGACGATCGAGTCTATGTACTGCGGCGGGGTGGCGTCGAATACCGGGTTCCATACGTCCACACCTGGGGGCAGCTCACCCTCGGCCACCACCTCCATGGCACCTCGCTCCTCGATCTCCACAAGCTCTCCCATCATCGATCGGGGCGAGAACTTGTATGTCTCCGCGCATACCAGGAAGTCCACCCGTGCCTCGTGGGCGCACAATGCCAGTTGCGACGTGCCTATCTTATTGATAAGCACACCCTGAGATGTGATGGTGTCCGCCCCCACTAGCACCAGGTCCACGCCCTTCATCCTCGCCCGCACCGCGGAATCGATCATGAGGGTCACTGGTACACCGGCGGCGGACAGGTCGCGTGCTGTCAGCAGTCCCTGCCTCCAGGGGCGGGACTCGGTGGCGTAAACGGTCACGTTCTTACCTTGGGCATGGGCGGTCTTGATCACCGATAGGGCGACCTCACTGTTGCAGTGGGTCATTATGACGTCGCCGTCCTCCACCCTGCGGGCGCCGATGGTGCCGATGAGCTCGACCGCCCGTTCGGAGCGGTCTATGAACCTTTGGCAGTTGGCCATAACGGTGGCGCGGACATCATCGGCGTCACTGGCGCCCTTCAGCGCCATGTTCACCGAGTTCCAGAGTGACACAGCGGTCGGCCGGGATGCAAGCAGGATCTGTCTGGCGGATTCCAGGTCTGCAAGAAGCTCATCCCTTTCGCCCTCATGAGACCTGGTCAGCTCATTGAGCGCTGACACTGCGGCCCGTGCTATCCGTCCCGCACCCCGGATCTCCATGTCCCGGATGCTCCGTGCCGTATCCTCTGTCTTCATATTCGACCTCCGATGGAATGCCCCCTGCTTTAGCGGGGGGTAGTTTACGTCAGCCTCGTAAAGGACCTATCCCATTCCGTGTGATAAAGATGTTCCTCAAACCATGCTCTTTCTGGGGTTCAGCGGGGATGCGGTTCAAAAGAGTTTTATCCACCGTCTGCGTACGGCCCTTTGCGTTCCTAGGCATAGGTGTTTTATCATGATGGAAGCTGTGATAACCTTTGACCCGCCAGAATACTGGATACGAGACGTCATCGAGAGCTACGATGTGACCATCAAGGTGATAAGGTCAAAGGTGGTCAAGGACGACGAGGTTCGCGACCTAGTGGAGATAATAATCCACAATGATGAGGATCCTCAGAAGGTGATCGAAGGGCTGGAGGTCAATCCGTACATAACCAAAGTGGACATATCCTCCATAGAGAGGAACCGCATTCTGGCGGCGTTCACTACTGTGGACTGTACCGTGTGTCGTACATTGGCGTTCACTGAGTGCTTCCTCACGTCATCGAGCACGACCGACGACGGCAAGATGGAGTGGACCCTCCTGGTCACCGAGCTTTCCTCATTACAAGAGCTGATGAATGACCTGGATGATGATGGTGTCTCGCCTCAGCTGAATAAACTGACCCAGATATCGGATAAGGATGCCCTCACCGCCAGACAGGAGCAGATAACCCGCATGGCCTACGAGCTCGGCTACTTCGACTTTCCTCGGCGCATTGGACTCAAGGAACTGGCTCAGAAGTTCCAGATATCGACATCCACGCTGTCGGAGATACTGCGGAAGGGGCAGCGTCATATCCTGTCGATGTATTTCCGAGAGAATCGTCATTAAGACCGGCGCGTTGAAGTTATATTTATCGAAACCTATATATACGATTCCCATGGATGGATTCATTGACCAGTCTACGTACCAGTCACTGGCTAGTGAGGCATGTCAATGGCAGAGGAGAATACAGTGTACATCGGCAAGAAGCCGACCATGAACTACGTGCTAGCGGTGGTCACTCAGTTCAACAGTGGCTCCAACGACGTCATCATCAAGGCGAGGGGAAGGGCCATAAGCAGGGCCGTGGACGTGGCGGAGATCGTCCGCAACCGATTCGTGCAGGAGGCGGAGGTCAAGGATATCAATATCACGACCGAGACCCTTGAGAACGAGGCGGGCAACAGCGCCAACGTGTCCTCGATCGAGATCTGCCTGAGCAAACGATCAGAGGATCTCACCGATCTCGCTTGAGAGGCGATGGAGTTCGTTGGGGCCCAACTGCCCTGGATCCATATGTATCAGCAGTGCTGATGATGATATTGTGATCAGGTCCTTGATCCTATTGAGGAAACGTCTAACACTGTCCATATCGTTCTGCAGGATCAGGTATTCTATGCCCTCGATGAACACCACCGCGTTCTTGTGTTCCTTTATGAAATCCCGTATCATGCTGGTCAGATTGGCCATGTCCTTGGGGGATATCGTCTGATAGGCGCTGTCGGGGGGCACACTCTGCATGGATATCCAAACGACCTGCTTCTGCAGGGGCATGGTCTCGATCAGGATGTCAGGGTTCTCTCGGAATATGCCGAGGATGTCCATACCCAGCTCTGCGAGTCCGGTGTAGACGTCCATCGATCGCTGCTTGTCCTTGGACGCCAATATGTATGCCTTCTTCGGCTCGAAGCGTTGGAGCGATATCCCCGACGACGAGAGTCGCTCGGAACGCTCGGAGAGACTAACCCCTAGCTCATCCTCCATTGTGAATCGCTTCTTTGACACTCTCTCTCCAATGCTATCGGCCTTGGTCTTGGCGACGTAGCGCATCTCCTGACCGGTGTAGCTCTGTGTGGTAAGGCCGATAAGCTCCGCCCAGGCCTCGCGCAGGCCCGCTTCGTAGCCCTCAACGTAACCCCTACCGTAACTACGGTTATCCATGGCATCCCTTCTTGGTGACCCTATTGAGTCTCAAGGGTATGATACTTTGTGTCGACGATCCACTGGCTCACGGGCTCATGCACATATTTCATATCAACGCCCTGCCACCCGCTCAAGGAGGCCCCTCCAGTCGGGGCCTCATGACAGAGTGCCCCATTCATCCGTGGGTCGTCTGCTGGCCACAGGTCTTCGACCATGAGGTTCATTGCATAGGCTACCAGCCATGTGAGATCTGCCTGCAACACGCCGAGCATCGGGGGATGGGACATCCCCCTCTTCTCCTTACATGATCACGGACCAGCTCTAAGGTCGAACAGGGGTTCGAGCCCCCCCCCAGTCCGTGCCCAAACCGTTTCCGGCTGTGAGAGTGTCACAGGGGGTACACACAGACAACATGAGATACGCAAGGGGGCTGGCTTTAAGGCGAGGTCTCTGGACAGCGGCGGTAACGCTTTCCCTGTTCCCGCTTGTCGTCCGCCTCCCTTTTCATACGAGCCTTATAGCTCAACCTCTCTCAAGTGGAGGGGGTTCGGAGCGAGCCCCCATCATCTTGCTTGACCTGAGAAGTGTGCGACTCTGTGTGTGACACCCTGTGTGTGGCACGTCCTCTGTGCCCTTCTCTCCGAGGGGGGCATGGAGGGGATGATCGATCGCATGGAACGATCGCCTCAGGGCGTGCTACTATCGGCTGCCCGAGGTGCGCGACGCCGTTCTCATGTATCAACGGCGGTCGCCGATCCACTATCCGGCGTTCAAAAGGCTGTCATATAGGAAGGGTTCCGCATTGGTGACATTGGCCTCCTAGCGTAAGTGACGAGAGGGATGAACGATAGAAAAAAAGAGGAAAGGGACCGTTGAAACGGTCCGTTACCGGATACGATCGAGCGCTCTATCCGATTTCGATGAACCCCATCCCCTTCGATGTCAGAGCGCACATCCTCGTTCCACCTTCGTGGGTTCCGCCACAACCCTTTGAGCACATGCGGCATCCACGGCAGCGCAAATCCTCGAGATATCCGTCGCGGATCATGGAATCGATCATCGCATGGATGGTGGGTGCTCCCATGTTCAGTTCATTGCATATGGTCTGGTAGCTCCCTCCTTCGGCGATCCTCGCCAGGACCTCCCTTCTCACCTTCATGGGATCACCGCATTCGATCCTCTCCTGGAGAGACGGATGTAGTGGAGGGCCACCAAGGAGAACGGTAGCAACCACAGCGACGGTATGTATGGGCCAGCATAGGCCCCAAGGAAACCATCGAGTGTGTTGAACCAGCCGCCATCCTCCCCGCCCGGGACGGACTCCGCGATCATGGCGAATATCTCCATGCATGCGATGACCCATACCATTCCGTTGGCCAGAACCATCTTGCCCTGTTGGTGGATGTTCGAGAAATCCTTCAATGATGAGAGGAGTATGAACCCTGCGAAGAAGAGTATCACCCCCCTCCACAACATGAACTCACCGGACAGGTCCATGAGGCCCCAGGTGTAGGTCCTTCCGGCCACTCCTAGGATGATCTGTGCACAGCCGAAGGCTAGCATTGCCAATCCGAGGGGGGCGAAGTACATCCGTCCATAGCTGAATGCTGTTCCGTTGCTCATTTAGTCCACCCCCATTATCATCAATATGATCCTGAGCACTCCGACCCATACGAATACGACGAACCCCAGGACCAACAGGCTGCCAGCCAGGTATTTCAGGACACCCTTCCATCCGCTGGACCATCCTTCCCGTATGATCATCGCGAATGTGGCGATGCATGGGAAGTACAGGCTGATGAGCACGATCGAGGTGATAAGCTGACCGGCGGTCATCTCCATACTTGCAAGCTGGAATATGGCAAGGTCCTTCCTCAGGAACCCGGCCACAAGGGGGGCCACGGTCTCCTCTGGAACGCCAAAGTATCCGGTCAGCAGCGGCGAGAAGACGGTCGCCAACCGATCCATCATGCCGGTAAGGTACATCAGATTGACCAGGACCACACCAAGTAGAACGAAGGGTATTGCCGTGGTGAAGAAGCTGCTCGTCCTCATCCACAACTTGTTGCCCACGTTCCGCCACCTTGGCTTCCGGTACGGCGGTACATCCATCAGGATCTCCGGCGCCCTCCCGGGTATCAGCTTGTTGAGGATGAAGCCGAACACGAACATCCCCATGATCAGGAAGATCATTATCCATCCCACGTACTCGGGGACGAGCTCCAGCATCACGCCCAACTGCGCACCGCATGGGATGAACACAGAGAGCAGGGCTATCATCATGAAGCGCTGCTTCTCCGTCTCCAGATTCCTGGTGGCCGTCACTCCAGGGACATTGCATCCTAGGGAGAGTATCATTGGCACCACGGCGAACCCGTGCAGTCCTATCTTGTGAAGAAGCGTGTCTATCAGCACAGCGAGCCGGGGAAGGTATCCCGTGTCCTCCATCACTATCAGGAACAGATAGAAGGCGACGATCGCTGGAAGCACCACCCCCACGGCCACGAAGAGACCGCTAGTAAGCACGCCAAAGGCCTCGAAACAGGATTCGGCACCGTACTCACCGACGAAGATCTTGAACAACCATCCGTCGGGGTCAGGAAAGACCTCCATCAGCCATGGAAGCCAATGGTCGTCAAAGATCTTCACCATGAATCCGTCGGTGAAGAACCCCGCGAAGGAGCAGAAGAACGACCAGAATCCGTAGAGGACCGTGAGGGCGATGGGTATGCCCGTCAATGGCTTGACAGTCAGATCCCCTATCGCATCCTTCAGGGTGTGCTTGTACCCCCCAAATGCCACCGTTTGCCTGGAGATCCTATCGATGAGTTCCCATCTCTCATCTATGGTCAGCTTCATTCTCCATTCCCTCCGCATTCTTCAGGATCATCTGGATGTTCCCCTTCTTCGCCTCTTCGATTCTGGAGACGAGTTCCCTCATCCCCTCCCCGCTGACCGCAATTGTGGGTAGCACCGGCACTCCGAGGATACCCTCAAGCTTCTCCACATCCACTTGGATGTTCTTGTCGCGTGCTATGTCCCACATGTTGAGGGCGATCACCATAGGATAGCCCTCCTCCATAATCTCCAAGGCAAGGTACAGACTGCGCTCGATTTTCGATGAATCAATGACGCAGACGATAACAGCGTCCTTCGACTCACGTAGCATCTTCACGGCCACCTCCTCTGCCTTGTCCTTGGGATCAAGTGAGAATGTGCCGGGCACATCCACAACCTGGACCTCCTTATCCATAATGCGCATCCACCCCTCGGTGTAGTCGATGGTGGTCCCCGGATAATTGGACTCGGTGACCTTCGCCCCGGTCAACCGGTTGAAGAATACGCTCTTACCCACATTCGGGTGACCCATCAGAAGGACCTTCATTTCTTCACGTCCACGATTATGTCTTTGGCCATGTGCCGCCCCAGCGATGCGGTCACTTCACCCATGGATACGACCAGGGGTCCGTTCATCGGCTGTCTCGTGTCCAGTTTCAGTTTCTTGCCCACGCGTATGCCCATCCCCGCCAAGTGTTTCCTCAGTTCACCGTTGATGCGTATCACCACGCCTTCCTCTTCCGGTTCCATCTCGAAAACATTCTTCTCCATGATCATAACCTCATTATCCGTACCATGCCGGCCATCCCCCGACCTATGGAAACGGTGTTCCTATCCACCTCGATCGTGATCGGCCCCTGAGAGGATATCATTCGTACAATGCTCCCTTCGACCAGACCACGAAGAAAGAGCCGTTGCCTCAGCCTTAAACCCCCTTCAATGGCCACTATCCGGGCCCATTTGTCAGGTTTCAATTCAGAAAGCATCATGTTTTGTCCTTATTATGGAAGGAAGAGATTAAGGGTATCCTAATATTTTTAGGTAAACCAAAGAATAC
>JAUVWO010000024.1 GCA_030604065.1 Methanomassiliicoccales archaeon
AAAGAACAGGTCATGGCCAAGGCTGACGAGATCAGCTGGTTCCCGGAATTCATGAAGATACGTCTCGCCGACTGGGTCAATTCCTTGGAGTGGGACTGGGTCATCTCGAGGCAGCGCATATTCGCCACCCCCATTCCAATATGGGAATGCGTGGACTGCGATGAGGTCGTCCCCGCCAAGGAGGTGGACTGCTACATAGATCCAACGATCGACCCACCCCCGGTGGATGTCTGTCCTCAGTGTGGCGGTGCGCTCAAGGGCTGTGAGGATGTGTTCGACACTTGGATGGACTCGTCGATGTCCTCCTTGTACAATACATTCTGGGAGCGTGACGAGGCCATGTTCCAGCGTTTGTTCCCCATGTCCCTCCGCGTCCAGAGTCATGACATAATCCGGACCTGGACGTTCTACTCCATCCTCAGGGAGCTGCAGCAGACCGGCCAGCGCCCCTGGGACCATATCATGATCCATGGATTCATCATGTCGCCGGATGGCACTCCAATGCACTCGTCCCTTGGCAACGTCATCGATCCGATACCAATACTTGAGGAGTACGGCGCCGACCCGCTTAGGTACTACGCCACCACATGCTCCATCGGCGTGGACCACGCGTTCAGGGATAAGGATGTCAAGCGGGGCAAGAAGCTGTGCAACAAACTATACAACATGGGCCGCTTCGTGGGATCCAAGATCGAGGAGCGTCCGCAACCGGTGCCTTTGGAACTGCCAGACGCATGGATACTCTCTAGATACTCCAAAGTGCTGGCCAAGGTTACCGACGCCTGTGACAACTACCTGTTCGATAAGGCCATGCGAGAGGTAGAGAACTTCGCCTGGCATGAATTCGCGGACCACTATCTAGAGATGGTCAAACACCGGGTGTACGAGGACGATCCCGCTGTGTCCTACACCATGTACACGGTGCTGCTAGGCATCATCAAGATGGTGGCGCCATTCATGCCCCATGTCACCGAAGAGGTCTACCAGACGGCGTTCGCCGCCCATGAGGGTGATGTATCGATACACGTCAGCCGATGGCCTTCAGTGGACCTAGTGGACGAAGAGAGCGAGGAACAGGGAGAATTCCTGAAGGACGTGATATCGGCCATTCGCGGATGGAAGGCATCCAACCGCATCGCCCTCAATAAGGAACTGGAGCGTATCGAGGTCATCGGTGAGGATGCATCGTTCCTACTCGGCTCGGAACGGGACATAATAGAGACCATCAAGGCCAAGGAGCTTCACATCGTGGGCGAGGCCGACCTGCGCGAGAGCGTAGTGGCGATCAAGCCCCTCCTATCCAAAATAGGGCCCAGGTTCAAAGGCCAGGCCAAGGAGATCGTCCAGCGGCTGCAAGAACTGGATCCCGAAGTGGTGGCGTCGGCCATTGCCATGGGCGAGTTCGAGATGGAGCTGTCCGATGGTTCCCTAGTGCAACTCGACTCAAAGTACGTTGAAGTGATCAAGAAGCTCACCCTCGACGGCCGAGAGGTGGAGACCTTGCAGGTAAGGAATCTGCTGGTCGCCATCCAGACTTCCTGACCTCAGGGTCGCTGGGTGCGTTGACGCTCCCTCATCACCAGCAGCAGCGATGGGAACGTGGCCCGTTCGGGCATCACGTCCACCCGCACCCCCATGTGCTCGAGCGCATTCCGGGTGGGCGGGCCTATCGCCCCCACCAGCGCATTGCTCAGGACATCCATGGCACGCTGACGTCCTAGCAGACGGGTGCCGGCCTCCATCAACCCCTTAGCGCTGAGGGGCGATGTTATGGCGAACGCGTCCACCTGGTTGCAGTCGGCGCTGGACCAGATGGCCTTCATCTCCTCGCTGTCGCATATGGGCTCGAGGTCGTACAACCTCATCACAAGGGTGCGAATGCCCGCGGCCCTAAGTGCATTCACCAGGTCCTCGGACCCTTTGGTCGACCGTAGCACCAGGGTGTCGGTTCCATCGACCGACAGGGTCTGGATCAGACCGGCGGAAGTATGCACGTCGGACACCTCCACGCCCTCCACTCCAGCCTCACGAAGGGCGATCGCGGTCCGTGGTCCGATGGCCACCGTGCGTCTGCCTCGCAGGAACCGCGACAGCCTTCCCTGCCCCATGACCCTATCGCAGACCTCGATCACGGTGGGCGAGGTTATCACCACCCGTGGCCACTCATCTGACTCGTCATGGGTCAGTGGTTCGAACTCTCCGGCATCGGATGGTACCACCCGCAGCGACTCCGCCACCACGATCCCCAGCCCCATATCCCTGGCGATCTCCTCCGCTTCTGCCATTCTCGATGCGGGACGGGTGGTGGCCACCTTCAGAATAGGTCCCCCATGATGCCATGCAACGAAGCCACCGACCCCACTACGATGATGGCCGGTGCCTTGGCGCCGGTGCCTTGGCATCGAGCCTCGATGTCGGCAACCGTTCCCATCGTCGTCCTCTGGTTATCGGTCGAACCGTTCTCCACCACTGCCACCATCGTCCCAGGGTCCATTCCCGCATCGATCAAACGCCTCATGTTACGTCCCATGTTGCTCATGCCCATCAGTATCACTAGGGTTCCCCCAGTGCCCACGAGAAGATCCCATGGGATCTTCTCATCCTCTCGATCGGCACTCTCATGACCCGTAAGGAACGTCACTAGGCTGGCATGATCGCGATGGGTGACCGGAATGCCAGCCAGCTCTGGCGCGGCGATCGGCGATGTCACACCAGGGACGACGCGTACCGTGATCCCGGCAAGAGCTAGGCGCTCAGCCTCCTCTGCGCCACGACCGAACATGAACGGATCCCCGCCCTTTAGCCTTACCACCATCTTGCCTATCATGGCCCGATCGACCAGTAACTCGTTGATCTCGTGCTGCTCCATCCGATGGCTTCCGCCCCTCTTACCGACATCGACCACCTCACAACCCCTCTGGACCATATGCAGCAACCTCCCGGTCCCCAGGGCATCATGCACCAACACTTCCGCCTGCTGTACCAGCCTCATCCCCTTCACCGTTATGAGATCTGGATCGCCGGGGCCTGCGCCCACAAGATACACCATGCCTCTCATGACCATGCCTCCGCTGCCTCCTTGAGCTCTGCGGCCACCGCTGCCACGTCCTGAGGCCCATCGACCTGCCTGTCGACCCTGGCCTCAGCAGCGCCGTCCACATCGAGCAGCACTGCGATGATCCGGCTCGATGCATGATCGGCATTGATGCCCACAGGCGACGAGCAGCCGGCGCCGAGGTGCGACATGACCGCCCGCTCCATCGACACCTCCCACATGGTGGGCCGGTGATCGATCTCGACCAGCAGACGCTCTTCATCCGAGCCTTGGCGGCAGACCATGCCGATGGCCCCCTGACCGGGAGCGGGAACGAACTTAGCCGGATCAAGGGGATGATGCTCCACCTCCAACCCCAGGCGGCGCAGCCCTGCCCCGGCCAATATTATGGCATCATATCCATTGCCGACCTTGGCCATCCGTGTGGGGACATTGCCCCTGATGTCATTGATGACCAGGTCCGGCCGCTGATGCAGTAGCATGGCCCTCCGCCTCACCGACGACGTTCCGACCACTGCCCCAAGAGGGAGCTCATCCAATGGGAGGGGGATCATCACATCCTCCACCCCCTCGCGCTCCAGCACAGCTGGCAACACCAGGCCAGGCTGCGGCAGTACCGGCACATCCTTGAGGCTGTTCACAGAGATGTCGATGACCCCCTCACGTATGCGTGCATCGAGCTCCCTTACGAAAGCGCCATACCCCCCAAGCGTGGCAAGTGGCCTGTCGGTGACCACGTCCCCGGTGGTGCGAACAACCTCCATGGTCAGGTCGATGGTCGGATGCGCCTTCGAGAACCGGCGCATGAACTCATGCGTCTGAGCCAGTGCCAGTCGACTACCTCTGGTGCCTATGATCAAACGAACACTTCCCTCAGGGCGCTTGCATACGCGTCCAGGGTGTGTTCGATGTCCTCTTCACCATGGGCGGTGGACAGGAAATTGGTCTCGAACTGCGAGGGAGGCAAGTGAACACCGCGTTTGGCCATGGCGTGGAACAAACGCATGAACCTGGCAACGTCACATCCTCGCGCTTGATCGTAGTTCTCCACCAGATCACGCCCCAGGAACAACTGGTACATGGATCCGATGCCTTGCACCTTTGCCACGATGCCAAGGTCCTGCACCATGTCCTCCAACCCCGCCCGCATCGCATCGCCCTTGGCCTCCAAGGTTGCATGGTCACCCCGCTCCAGCACATCCAGGGTGGCCAGCCCTGCAGCCAGGCTCATGGGGTTTCCACTGAATGTCCCCGCCTGATAGACCTTGCCCACTGGGGAGACCTGTTCCATCAGGTCCTTGGGACCGCAGAACACACCGATAGGAAGACCGCCACCGGCCACCTTGCCCAGTACGGTCATGTCAGGAACGATACCCAGCCGCGACTGGGCCCCGCCCATCGACAACCTGAAGCCGGTGATGACCTCATCGAAAATGAGCAGCACGTCATGCTGCCGCGTCAGGCGACGGATCCCCTCAAGATAGCCGTTCCGAGGCGGAATCGGGCCGACATTGCCAAGCACAGGTTCCATTATCACCGCGGCCAGTTCATCTCCTTTCGACTCTAGGAGCGACGTCATGGCGTCAAGGTCGTTATACGGAACGATGTGGATGTGCTCGGTGACCGATCGTGGCACGCCGAGCGAATCTGGAGCCGAATGGGTGGTCGCCCCCGATCCCGCCTTAACCAGGACCGAGTCGTGGGCCCCGTGAAATCCCCCGGCCATCTTCACGATCCCATCCCTGCCAGTATGGCCGCGGGCCAACCGTATGGCGTGCATGGTGGCCTCGGTACCGGTGTTGACCAGGCGGACCATCTCCGCCGATGGCACGTGACGGACGATGCGTTCCGCCATCATCACCTCCTGCTCGGTCGGCGCCCCGTACAGCATACCCTGGCCAGCCTGTTGACGCACCGCCTCCACCACCTCCGGGTGCGCATGACCCAAAATAAGCGGTCCGAACCCCATGCAATAGTCGATGTATCCATTGCCATCGACATCGGTCAGATGACATCCTTGGGCCGAAGCGATGAACGCTGGATATGGCGCATAGGCCCGCACCGGGCTGGACACCCCTCCAGGCATGAGCGTCACCGCCCGATCATATAGCCTGGCCGAACATGACGGGGTCACCGCATCGCCCCCAGCTCGACCGCGGCATCCTTGGCATAGTAGGTGATTATGATATCAGCACCAGCCCTCTTGATGGACAACAAGGATTCCATCATGGCCTGGTGAAGGTCGATCCAGCCGTTGGCCGCCGCTGCCGCGATCATGGAGTACTCGCCGGAGACGCTATAGGCAGCCACCGGTACATCGAACGCCTGTCTTGCGTCGCGGATGATGTCCAGATAGGGCAACGCCGGCTTGACCATGAGCATGTCCGCCCCCTCTCTCAGGTCCAGTTCCATCTCCTTCAAGGCCTCACGCGCATTGGCGGGATCCATCTGAT
Organism: Methanomassiliicoccales archaeon; assembly: GCA_030604065.1. GTDB lineage: Archaea > Thermoplasmatota > Thermoplasmata > Methanomassiliicoccales > JAUVWO01 > JAUVWO01. The sequence continues at coordinate 5,509 of JAUVWO010000024.1, forward strand.
ACGATCTGCGATCGCCGAAACTCGGAGTTGATAGCACACACTCCCTGAATGGACCATAGAACGCAGAGGCATACTTGGCGGCGTAGGACATGATGGCCACTCCATGATAGCCATTGGCATCGAGGGCGCCCCGTATCGCACCGACCATCCCATCCATCATCCCGCTGGGAGCGATCACATCGGCACCAGCATCGGCCTGAGACACCGCAATGTCGGCATACAGCTCCAGCGTCTCGTCATTGAGCACCTCACCTCCGTCAACAAGGCCGCAATGACCATGAGATGTGTATTCGCATAGGCACAGGTCGGTCATCACCACCAGTTCGGTGGCGTCCTTGACATCCGCCACCGCCCTTTGGGCCACCCCTTCGGTGGCGTAGGCCTGCGAACCCCTGCCATCCTTCTCCATCGGCACCCCGAACAGCAGCACCGCCGGGAGACCTGCTGACTCCGCATCGCGGGCGACATCGGCCATCATCGACAGAGGGTACGCCCTGACCCCGGGCATCGCCTCTATGTCCCTAGGCGCATCGATCCTGTCATCGACGAACAGGGGCAGCACCAGATCATCGACGGAGATTATTGTCTCCCTCACCAAGCGCCTCATTGTCGGGGTCCGCCTCAACCTCCTCATCCTCACCTCAGGGAACATGACCGTCATCAACTCCGAATAACTCCTTGGCTACATCGAGAACGTTGCACTTATCATCTCGGGAGGCCTGTTTGAGGGCCTCGGTGGGCTCGGCCAGCAATTGTGCGGTCAACCGGTCGGCAAAGTCGCGAATCACCTGATCGACATTCTCCCCATTGAGACGGGTGATCGCCCTGGTCACCTCCCGGTCCTTGATATCCTTGGCTCGCAGATGCAATGCTGAGATCACATCCTCGGCCATCAGCTCATGGAACCGGCACTCGAGCCGTTCAAGCTCCTCCATGATGATGACCTCGGCCTCCTTGATCTCCATCGTGCGGCGCATGATGTTCTCCTGCGCCACCATCTCCAGGCCCTCCATGTCGTAAAGCCTGACCCCATCGATCGCGGCCACGTCAGGATCCACATTACGAGGGAAGGACACATCGATGATCACCAGGGACCGATCGGGATCCCTGGAGCTCATTGCCATTTTGACATCCTCCACCCCGACCAGCTTGTGGTTGGATGATGTGGCGACCAGTAGGATGTCGGTTCGCGGCAGGTAGTCATACAGGCTATCCAGCCTCACCGCCTTGCCATTGAGCTGGAAGGCCAGTTCCTTGGCCCTATCATAGGTACGGTTGGAAAAGAACACTGTCTGCACGCCTTTGCCAGCTAGGTGCTTGGCGATGAGGGTGGCCATCTCGCCGGCACCGAGAATGAGTATGCTCCGTCCCGACAGATCACCCAGCAGCGTCTCGGCCATCGCCACCGCTGCCGAACCTACCGACACCGCTCCCTTGTTGAGACGGGTATCCGTCCTAACCTTCTTGCCGGTGCTGATGGCCCGGCGCAGCACCAGGGACAACCTAGGGCCAATGAGCCCCGCCTCCAAGGCCAAGGAGAAGGCCTGCTTCACTTGGGACTGTATCTGGTCCTCTCCCACTATCAAGGACTCCAATCCCGCGGAGACCCTGAAAAGATGCCTGATGGAATCACGGTCGGTACGGTACTGCACGAAGTTGCTTTGCATGTCGAAAGGTATGAACCTAGCCACCAGACGATCCAAACCGGGCCTGGTGAGGTCATCATCATCAGTGACCACGTACATCTCCACCCGATTGCATGTCCGGAGTACGAAGCTCTCCCTCACCCCATTCACCACCGAGAGGGCTAGGAGCAGGGAATGAGCGTCGTGCCTGCCGATGAGCTCTAGGCACTCCATGTCGGCGGACCGGTGGGTGATGTGCACGCTTATTATCACAAATAGTCCTCCGCCATGGCCTTGGCCCTATCCAACGCCGCCTCCTCATCCTCGACCAGCAGGGCCCAGACATCCTCTGCCTCCAGCACCGCTCTGAGCAGTGCCTCCCTGTCGGATTGGCGTTGCAACCGCCCTCTGAGCCAGTCCCGGAGCTGGGCCTGCAGCCTCACCATGGCTTCGGTCTCGGGGCCTAGCTCTGATTCCAGCTTCAATCGTAGGTATCTTGAGAAACCAGGGCTTCGACCGCCGGTGGATATTGCAATGGTATATCCATTCCTGAACACCACCGAGGGTATCAAGAAGTTACCTGTCCCATCGTCCCGGTTCACCAGCTTGCCCTTGGCCGCATCGACGATGCGCTGGTTCAGTTCACGGTCACCAGTAGCGGCAACCACGATGTCTGCTTCCGCCATCATTTCCTCCAAGCGTTCCTCGATCTCTCCCTGGACCAATGTCACCCCCAGGGATTCGAAGCCAGGCCTGAAATCCCGCGACAGCACCGTGACATCGGACTCCCTGGCCAGGAATGCGGCCTTACGGAATCCCACCGAACCACCACCTAGCACAAGGGCCCTCCTTCCTTCGAGATCAAGAAAAATGGGTAACATGATTATCCCCAAACGTATGCGTAGATATAGTTGTTACCGAAATATATTGACAGGACTGGACCTTTCATTGACACCAATGGACGGAAGAGAAGGCGACCATCGTCTACGATGTGGTCAAGGTGCATATGTATCCCTCCCACCCTCGATAAGGCATCGTTTTATGGCGGGCACAAAGCGGGTGAGCAACGCCGCATTGAAGACAACACATACATCGCTTAAGGCCATGGCTCCAGCCCCGATCACCGGCGACAGTATGATGCCGGTGAACGGGTAGATCATGCCCGCGGCAACCGGGATGGCGACCATATTGTATATGAACGCCCAGAACAGGTTCTGCCTGATCTTGGAATTGGTCTTGCGGGCCAGCTGTATACCGGCCACGGCATCGGTCATGTCGTCACCTATGATGACCATATCCCCGCTCTCCACCGCCACGTCCGTTCCACTGCCAAGGGCGATGCCTATGTCCGCCGTCGCCAGTGCCGGAGCGTCGTTGATGCCATCCCCGACCATGGCCACCGACCCCTGGGTCTGGAGCTCACGTATGGCCTCGACCTTGCCCTCGGGAAGGACTCCTCCAATGACCCTGCTGATGCCAAGTGCTGAGGCCACCGCCTCGGCGGTCCTCTGGTTGTCTCCGGTGATCATCACCGGTTCCATCCCCATGCCCTTAATCTCCACGATGGCCATGACCGAGTTGGCCTTTATGCGATCGGCGATGGCTATCACTCCCTCCATCTTACCATCCACCGCCACCAACACCGCGGTCTCCCCTCTCGCCTCCCTCTGGACCGCGATGTCGTCCCAATCTCCGATATCGATACCTTGATCATCCATCAAGGCCCGATTGCCCACTACCATCCGGCTCTCGCCCACGGTCGCCATAATGCCCTTGCCCGGCCAGTAGGTGAAGTCCTGAGGCTCGTTGAGCTCCATGCCCCTGACCTCAGCCGAACGGGCCAAGGCATCGGCGTAAGGGTGTTCAGAGAATCCCTCGGCCGATGCGACCAATCGTATCAACCGATCCTCGTCCCCCTCGGTATCAACAGCCACCACATCCGGTCGGCCCACAGTCAGGGTGCCAGTCTTGTCGAACGCCACCACCGCAAGCGAGCTTGCCTTCTCCATGGCCGCCCCGTTCCTTATCAGAATGCCGTACTTGGCTCCCTGCCCTGTGCCCGCCATGATGGCCAACGGCGTGGCCAGCCCCAGAGCGCAGGGGCAAGCGATCACCAGCACCGCTATGAAAATGGTGAGCGAGAATGAGAACAGCGGCTCCTCGACCCCAAAATATCGATGGCCCCATAGGGACCAGAACAAGAAGGCGACCATGGCTATGGCCAGCACCATAGGGGTGAACACCGCCACCACCCGATCGGCCAACCGCTGCATATCCCCCTTATTGGTCTGTGCCTCCTGCACCAGTCTCACTATCTTGGACAAGGTGGTCTCGCGTCCGACCCTGGTCACCTTGGCCTTGAAGGTGCCGTTCAGGTTCAACGTCGCCCCCACCACCGAATCGCCCTGTGCCTTCTCCACCGGGATAGGCTCTCCGGTCACCATGGACTCATCCACCGAGGACTGCCCCTCGATGACGTCGCCGTCAGTGGGTATCTGCTCCCCAGGTCTGACGATGAACATCTCCCCAACCCTGAGTTCGTCCACTGGTACGTTGGTCTCGTATCCTTCAATGATGACGTTCGCCGTAGGGGGCTGCAGTTCCATGAGCCCACGGATGGCCGATGAGGTACGGCTCTTGGCCCGGGCCTCCAGGTAGCGGCCCAACAATATCAAGGTGATGATCATTGCGGATGACTCGAAGAACACGTGATCCATCGCCACCGCATCGGGCACGAACATCACCAGCACAGAGGCGAAGTAGGCCACTGAGGTGCTTAGGACGACCAGCGTGTCCATGTTGGTGGTGCGGTTGCGCATCGCGAAATAGGCACCCACATAGAAACCCCTGCCAGCATAGAACTGTACTGGAGTTGCCAGGACGAACAATACCATGTTACGGTAGATCAAGGGAATGCCAGTCGCCCAGTCGGTCCACATGAACACCATGGACAGTAGAAAAGTGGGCACGCCGAAGAGCAGGGCCACCTTCAATGCCTTGACCCTTTCCTCCAACCCGCGCTCCGCCTCCTCTACGGTCACATCCTCCGGATCGAGAGGAATGAACCCTGCATCCTTTATGGCCCGACGAATGGTTGCCACACTCACGTTCTCAGGGTCGTACCTCACCCTGACATCCTCCATGGCCAGGTTGACCTGGGGCTTGTAAACCCCATCCAACCTACCTAGTACGGTCTCGATGGCCATGGAACAGGAAGCGCACTCCATCCCACGAACCGGTATAAGGACCTCCTCGGAGACCACATGGAAACCGGCATCAGCCACCCTGGATACGATGGCATCGAAGTCCAAGCCATCCTGGTGCCTGATGATCGCGATCTCGGTCCCTATGTTCACGTCGGCTTCCTCGACGCCCTCCAGATCAAAAAGCGAGCGGGTCAGGCTGGAGGCGCAGGCGGCGCACTCCATGCCCCTCACCCTCACCCGGGTCTCCTTGAGAATTCTACTCGACCGGATACTTTCATCAGCAAGGGTCAAGCGTCAGTCCTCTACCGTATATCCGGTGCGCTCAATGGCCTCATGCATCTGCGCAAGTGTCGTCCTCTTGGGGTCAAAGTCCACTCTCGCCCAGCCCCCCTTGAGATCGACGTCCACAGTCACCACACCTAGGAGTGGGTCCAGCGCCCGGTGCACCCTGCTGGTGCAGCCCTCGCAGGTCATTCCACCTATCTTAATGGTAACATGATAGAAGTCGCCCTCCCCCTTCACAATAGAACGACCGCTCTCCGGTGACGGAGCCATAAATAAAAGTATTATTCCGAGGGTGGATATAGATTTCGTAGAAAAGCCTGTGCCCAAGGACGTTCAGATCCACTCGGTGATCTTGGCGGCCAATGACCGATAGGCATCGGCCATGTTGGAATCGGGAGCGCCCTCCATCACGGTCATGTTGATTGCCTCGCAGGACTGGACGACAGGATCTCTAGGAATTCGAACCGCCACCTGAGTACCGACCTCCTTGGCCAGTTCGTCAACGACAACGTCCTCTCCATCAACGCCCCGAGAGTTCTGGATCACCCCCCTGAGTCTTGCATACCCCCGTTCTTTGAAGTTATCAACCGCCATGGCGATGTTTCGTGCGGCGAACAGCGACATCCGCTCACCTGATGTGACGATATACACATCCTCGGCGTAGCCTTTCCTAAGCGGCATGGCGAAGCCGCCGCAGACCACATCCCCCAGCACATCATATAGTACCACATCTGGCCTGCATACTTTGAACGCATCTCTTCTCTCGAGCTGTTCGAAGGCGGCGATTATCCCTCGGCCAGCGCAGCCGACACCGGGTGTAGGTCCACCGCACTCGGCGCACATCACCCCCGCATGGCCCTCGAACACCATGTCATGGAGATCGATCTCGCGACCCCTGACCCTTAGTGTATCCAGTATGGTCGGCACCTGTTGACCCCCCATCAACATGGATGTAGAATCGGCCTTGGGATCGCATCCTATCTGCATCACCCTCAGCCCCATCTCCACTAGGGCGACGGACAGGTTGGATGTCGTGGTGGACTTGCCTATCCCACCTTTGCCGTAGATCGCAACCTTTTTCATCTTGCTCGACCCCTAAAGAAGTTTGCGTGTTAAGAACTTATCGAAAAGTATTATTAACGAGGTCACATTATGGTGTTAATAATCAGGTCATTAGTAACACATCTGGATGGAACGCCCGATCGATCGTTATTCTGACCTGTTGATATGACGGAGGAGAAGACATGGTAAGCAACGAAGCTGTGCTAGTAGTAGGTCACGGATCCAGGCTCGATTTCAACCGGGAGACCGTATATTATCATGCCAAGAATCTGCAGGATCTCGGGTACTCCATGATTGAAGTGGGGTTCAATGAGAAGTGCGAACCCACCATCGAGGATGCCATGGGCAAACTATTGGACTCCGGCGCCGATGTGGTGTATGTGGTCCCTGTATTCATAGCATCGGGGATTCACATCACTAGGGACATCCCGGCCAAAATAGGACTGGCCGCGGGAGAACGCACGTGTGTGATCGAGCATCAGGGTCGATCGGTGACGGTAAGGTATTGTGATTCGCTGGGGCAGGACGACAGGGTGGCCCAGATCATGGCGACCAGGATCGAGGAGACCCGAGCTTCCTGAGGGAATGTCGTGAGATCACTGGTGATTGACATCACCCACGGAGGCGATGTGCTCGCCCGGCGACTGCTGGAGCGCGGTGAGGTGGTTCTGGTGGACTGCTATGGCAAGATCCCTCCCACCGCCGACGTGCCATCGGCAGCCGTGGTGACTAGGTTGGCTCCAGCAGAGCGATTCGACCTTGTGGTCATGCCCATCCATTGTCCAGACTCGTTCATAGGAGATGCTGCCGGCGATCGAGTGATCACCAACCATCAAGCGGTGGGTGAGCTCCTATCCCCATGGCATCCCTGGTTCGAGGTCACCGGCACCAAGGGTAAGACCACGACCTGCCATGCACTTGCACACATACTCTCCATGGACGCCGATGTGCTCCTGGTGTCAAGCAGGGGAGCAGAGGCCGTCTGCCAAGGCCAGAGTAGGGTGCTTGAGCATCGGGTGAGCATAGCCCCAACCACCATCCTACTGGCCCAGGAACATTGGGTCGGTCACGACATCGCCGTTCTGGAGGTATCCCTCGGTGGCAGCGGCAAGGCACCGGTATCGGTGATCACCACCATAGGCGACGACTACCCCATCGCCAATGGGACAAGACGGGCGTTCGATGGCAAGGTGCAAGCGCTGGCCGGTGATGGCGTGGCAGTGCTGCCAGCGGATGAGTTGGGACTATGGGGGCCGTACACCTCCCGGAGCATCGTGACCTATGGCGAGAGGGGACGGGTGAATGCAAGGATGGCAGAACGCTTCACCCCACTGGCCAATAACCTTGTCATCTTCCATGTCGATGACATGGACATCCATCTGCGCCTGCCTGGTACATTCCTCATCGAATCATACCTGCCAGCGTTGGAATGCGCGGTCGCATCAGCGGTGGCCTCCGGGATGGACCCCTCGCTGGCGGTCATGGCCCTAGAGGGTTTCCAAGGCGTCCCCGGAAGGGGCGAGGTTCACAAGCATGGCGACGGGATCGTGGTCCGTGACCGCAACCCCGGTGTGAGCGCGGCTTCGCTGGAACACCTCCTCACCGCATGCAAGAGATCCGGGATCGACGATCCGACCGTGGTCATCGAGCCCGTCACCATGAACGTGTGCGAGAAGCTGGACCTGGACGAGGTCCGCGAGGTCTGCTCAAGACGTGGGGTCGCACTGTGGACCGTCGGTGCCGACATTTCCGGCATACCGAGGGCCGATTCAGTAGAACATGTGCCCAGCACCAGCATCGTCCATTGTATCAAGGAGGGCTATCTGTGAACATCATCATCCATCCGCGACCGAACCCCATCATTGCCGCTATGTACACCCTTCGAGATCTTGACGCCGATGTGATCATCATCCACGGACCATCAGGCTGCGGCTTCATGGCCTCAAGGCTGATGGAGGAGGCGGGGGTACACGTGGTGACAACGGCCATGGGCGACGAGCAGCTGATATTCGGATCCGAAGACAGGTTGGTCGATCTGCTACGTGAAGTGGATGAGCGGTTCTCACCATCCCTGGTCGGAGTGGTCGGCACCTGCGCATCGATGATCATAGGTGAGAACCTGGAATCAGCGGTCGATTCCGCCGACATCGGCGCCACCGTGCTGCCAGTGGAAAGCCATGGTTGCATGGGGGCCAACACCAACGGCGCGATCCTGGTCATGGGTGTGGCGGCGGAACGAGGGATCATCAGCACCGAGGAGGCTGCCCGCCAGATCGCAATGCTGAAGGCGGCGACAGCCATGGAGGTGAGCAGAGGGATGGCATCGCACGATTATCTTCCACCTTCCAGAGGGGCTACCAAGCTGGAGGCCGCTCGCAGGGTGGTCAACGTGCTCGATGAGGGTGGCAGCGTTGCGGTGGTGCTCAATGCTAAGAAAGAGCTCGCCTACCGGTTCGCCGACCTCCTGTCGGCAGTGGAGCATGCCCGCAAGCTATTGGGGGGTGAGGTGACATACATCGCCAACCTGGACCCGGACATCGGTCTCCCCCGCATCCAAAGGTACGCTCGGGACGTGCTCACCGACCTAGAATGCGCCGGAGTGAACCTCGATCACATCACCGGCGGCCTGGACGAGTATCCGCTTACCGGAGAACGGGCCGGAGAGATCCTTGCCGACCTGAGTGTGGAATTGAGGCTGGTGGCCGGTCTGGCCCATAGCGTACCTGGCATCAGGGAGAACGATGTGCTAGTGACGGATCAACCGAGGCAGCTGGCCCACCTCCTTGCCAGCGGCTTCTCACTATCAGTAGGTGAGATCTCCTCCCACTCGGCCATCATGGCCGCACGCCACATAGTCGCAACTGACACTGGCGACCTCATCCGCCAGCTGGCCGAGGAAAGGGCGGGGGGTGCCAGGATTTGAAGAGGGTTGTTCTGGCCGGCACAGGCAGTGGGGTCGGGAAGACCGCCATTACCACCGGTATCATGTCACTATTGTCACGACATCACGACGTACAGGGATACAAAATAGGGCCGGACTTCATCGACCCGATGTGGCATACTCTGGCCACTGGCCGGGCCTCACGTAATCTGGACACGGTGATGATGTCACCCCAGATGGTGAGGAAAAGCTTCGCACGGTCATCGACCGGAGCGGACCTGGCCGTGATCGAGGGCGTACGGGGACTGTATGAAGGCATTGATCCCCTGGGCGACGAGGGCAGCACCGCCCACGTGGCCAAGATACTCCAGGCACCAGTGGTACTGGTGATGAACGCTCAATCCCTCACCCGCAGCGCCGCGGCGGTGGTGAAGGGGTTCAAGGAGCTCGATCCGATGGTCAGGGTGGAGGGGGTCATACTCAACCATGTCCGCGACAAGGCACACTGCCGCAAGGCCACCAAATCAGTGGAGGGGCTCACCGATACCGAGGTCATTGGCTGCGTGTGCCGCGGGAGGTCCAGCATACCCGAGAGGCATCTGGGACTGATCACCGTGCACGATGACCGGGATCGGGACCACATTGGAGTCACTGAGGACATGGTAGAGGGGGTGGACCTGGACCGTTTGCTGGACATCATGGAGCGGGCCCCGGACCTCGATCCGATAGCTGATGAACCCTTGCTGGCCCAAAATGATCTGGGTGGCAGGGTGGCGGTGCCCTATGATCCCGCGTTCTGCTTCTACTACCCAGAGAACCTAGAGGCTCTGACCGCCGCTGGTGCTGAGGTGGTGCACTTCAGCCCCCTGGCTGGCGATCCGCTTCCTGAAGCGGACGCCTACTATCTGGGCGGCGGGTATCCAGAACTGCATCTGGATCGACTGGCCGAGAACCGCGACTTCCTAGAGGGGCTGAGGACCGCTGTCGACGATGGCAGGGTGGTGATCGGCGAATGCGGCGGCCTCATGTGCATGTGCGATAGCATCATTGCTAACGGCAAGCAGGTGCCAATGGCGGGCGTCTTCAACTGCGATGCGGTCCATACTGATAGCAAACAGGGATTGGCATACGTGCGGGCCGGGGCCACCGCTGACAACTTTCTTGGCGATCACGACGTGGTGGCCCACGAGTTCCATTACTCATGCTTAAAACCAGTACCCAATGGACCGTTCGCCTACCGGATGAGAAGAGGCACTGGCATTGACGGCGCGCACGATGGGCTCGTGAGGGGACGTGCGATCGGCACCTATATGCACCAGCATGCGCTCTCTGACGGACAGTGGGGGCTGAGGCTGGTGCGGGCGGCCTGCGAGCTCAATCACGAACCTTATGCCTGACCTGCACCCTGATGGTCTTGCCGCTATACTTCTTGCGCCCGAGTGCCTTGAGGGTCCGGCTACCGTATTCGTTGTGTATCTGGACCGTGGACGCGTTCTCACCCAGGTTGACCTCACCCACCGCGAACGGGT
>JAUVWO010000034.1 GCA_030604065.1 Methanomassiliicoccales archaeon
ATGCGGAGATACCTTCACTGTCACTGGGCCTAAGGGCTCGCTAACCCGTGACTTTACCCATCCCAGGGTGAGTGTACAGGTGATAGACGGTGCGGTCCGTATCAGTTGCGAGTACCCAAGAGTGAAGGAAAAGGCTCTTATTGGTACTTTCCGGGCCCACTTGAACAATATGATAAAGGGCGTGACCGAGGGTTTCGAGTACCATATGCGCATGGTATATTCCCATTTCCCTATGAAGGTATCCATCAAGGGCGACATGGTCGTCATTGACAACTACATGGGTGGAAGGGCGCCTCGTGAGGCCAATATCGTTGGAACAACGAAGGTCAAGGTGAAGGGTGCGGAGATAACAGTTTCCAGCATAGACATAGAGTCTGCTGGACAGACCGCGGCCAACATCGAGAAGGCCTGCTCCCGGCGCGGCTTCGACAAGAGGGTGTTCCAGGATGGCATTTATATTATTGAGAAGCCAGGGAGGGTCATCCGATGATAAAGAAGCTTAAGGAGCTGGAGGGCTACAAACAGCACTCCGATTCCCTAGACTCCATGGGCATAAGGACCGTAGAGGATCTACAGGATGCGTTCGCCGATGACGACAAGGTGGACCAGCTCCTGGAGTTCCTTGACACCGATGCCTTTGATGCCTGGGAAGCGGCGATCGCTGAAGAAGTGGAGATCGTCGAGTCCGAGGTCGAGGAGGAAGAGGGCTACAAGGTCAAGGCCAAGCCTGAGCTGGACGAATCGGCACGTATCTGCCTGGAGAAGCGGAACGCCATGTCTGCTAGAAGGCCCGCGTTCAAGCGCCAGGAATGGTTCCGGTACAAGAAGCTCGGCGAGAAGTGGAGGCGACCGAAGGGCATCCACAGCAAGATGAGGAGGCACATCGGTTATCGGCCGCCAATCGTGTCCATTGGGTTCCGGGGACCGGCAGACGCCCGTGGCTTACACCCCTCTGGTTTCGAGGAAGTGATGGTGCACAACACCAACGATCTGAATGGTGTCGATGCCAGGCTCCAGGCGGTGCGTATCGGAGGCAAGGTTGGTTTCAAGAAGAGGCTGGCCATAGAGGATAAGGCTGACGAACTCGGCATACGGGTTCTCAACAGGACGGGATGAGAATGGACCTAAGCAATCAGAGACGAATGGCGGCAGAGGTCCTGGGCTGCGGCGCTAATAGGGTCTGGATAGACCCCAACGCCATAGATGAAGTAGCCGAGGCCATCACCCGTGCTGATATCAGGATGGCCATAGACTCGGGGACCATCAGGGCTCTGCCGAAGAAGGGCGTGTCCCGCGGACGTGCGAGGCACGCCGCTGCACAAAAGGCCAAGGGTCGCCGTCGCGGCCCCGGCAGCAGGAAGGGTACCACAAATGCTCGCCGGCCGGGCAAGCGGGAGTGGATGCAGACCATAAGGTCCATCCGTACCGAGCTGAAGGCCCTGAGGGCCGATGGCAAGATCCCTCGGTCAGTATACCGTGAGTTCTACCGCAAGGCCAAAGGAGGCATGTTCAAGAACCGTAATCATCTCCTATCCCATATGAGGATGGAGGGGCACCTGGAGGTTGATGACTGATGGCCAATGGACCTAGATACAAGATGGCATTCAGGCGCCGCAGAGAGGGGCGCACCAACTATCATAAGAGGAGGAAGCTGCTCAGGGCCAAGCTGCCCCGGGCGGTCGTCAGGCGTTCTGACAGGCACATCCAGATTCAGATGGTGGCGTACGCCGCTGTTGGTGATGAGGTGCTTATTACCGCCCACTCCCGTGAACTGATCAAGATGGGATGGAAACATCCCACTAGTAACCTGCCCGCCGCCTATCTTACCGGCTACCTATCTGGCAAGAAGGCTATGACAGCAGGCATCGACGAGGCCGTTCTGGACATAGGGCTCGAGGAGCCCATAGGTGGCTCGGTGATGTTCGCTGCCCTCAAGGGTCTGCTGGACGCGGGGGTATGGATACCTCATAGCGAGGAAATCCTGCCTCCGAAGGAGCGGCTCATGGGTAATCATATAGATGAAAGAATAGAGGGCTCGGTGGACGAGCTCATAGCTAAGATGGAGGCTGATTAGAATGGATTGGGTTCCCAAGACCCGTTTGGGCAAGATGGTGTACGATGGAGAGGTCACCACCATGAGTCAGGCCCTCGACACCAAGCTTCCCCTGCGTGAGCCGGAGATCGTGGACATCCTCCTGCCCGACCTTAGTGATGAGGTCATTGATCTCAACATGGTGCAGAGGATGACAGATTCCGGGCGTAGGGTCAAGTTCAGTGTGATCGTGGCTGTGGGCAACGGCGACGGATTCGTCGGCGTGGGTCGGGCCAAGGGCAAGGAGGTCGGCCCCTCCATACGAAAGGCCATAGACATCGCCAAGCTCAACATGCTGGAGATAAAGAGGGGCTGCGGCTCCTGGGAATGCGGTTGCGGTAAGCCACACACCCTTCCCTTCGAGGTCGTAGGCAGGACTGGATCGGTCACCGTGACCCTCAAGCCCGCCCCTAGAGGTATTGGGTTGGCTGTGGGCGACGTGGCCAAGAATATACTGACCCTCGCTGGTGTGGAGGATGCATGGGGATTTGCCAAGGGTCATACCAAGACCAAGGTGAACTACGGCATGGCCACTTTCAATGCGCTCAAGGCAATGTCCAAGCTGCGCATATCCGATGAGCAGAAAGATCGTCTTAATATCGTCAGCGGACCTGTGGGAATCCACGTGGCCGAGACTGATGTTGAGATGGAGGATTGATCACATGGCATATGCTGTGATCAGAGTGCGCGGTCCTGTGAACGTGAACCGTAACATCGAATATACAATGAAGCTGCTCAATCTCACCCGTGTCAACCATTGCATAGTGATCCCTGAGGATCCCGTGGTGCAGGGCATGCTTAGAAAGGTCAAGGATTACATCACTTGGGGCGAGGTCGACGAGGATACTTTGACCCAGATGATCGATGCCAGGGGGCGCCTTCAGGGCGATCATAATGTCAGCGATGATTACTTGAATCAGAACTCTGATTTCGCTTCGATCCAGGCGTTCGCCAAGGGGATCGTGGATGGGGGCACTAGGTACTCTGAGCTCGCCGACGTCAAGCCTATATTCAGGCTCAGTCCGCCGCGCAAGGGCTATGAGGGTATAAAGCGCTCGTTCCGAGCCGGTGGAGCCCTAGGATATCGTGGGGAAGACATCAATGACCTCATCAAGAGGATGCTGTAGGTGAACTGACGATGCCAAGCAAGACCAAGAAGTACCGAGGATACCGAACCCACGGTCGCGGTAAGAAGGCCGGACGTGGCGCAGGACTCATTGGAGGACACGGCAAGGCTGGGGTCCACAAGCATGAGCTGATGAGAACCCTCAAGTACGACCGCGATCACTGGGGACGGCACGGTTTCAAGCGACCCCAGAAGATGGTCTACGCACCCATAACCATCAACGTGGGGGAGATCGAGGGTAAGCTCGATTTCCTGAGGGATAAGGGCTACGCCGAGGAACTGGATGGCAAGATGACCGTGTATCTATCTCGTATGGGTGTGGACAAGGTCCTAGGCAACGGCCAGGTGGGTCAGCCCATGGATGTAGTGGTCAATCAGTGTTCTGTCCAGGCCAAGGCGAAAGTAGAGGCTGCCGGCGGTTCCGTAGTAGCGCCTGAGTGAGATATCCGTAGAATCCGGGTTGATAATAGATGGCCGACGACGAAAAGAGCATGTTGTACCGGCTGAGGCCGCTGACCGACAGGTTGCCTGCGGTCACGCGGCCCGAAGGCCACGTGCACTTCCGGACCAAGATGCTATGGGTAGTAGCGATCTTGGTCCTTTACTTCGTCATGACCAATGTGTTCTTGTATGGTCTTGACACGGAGAATACCATAGACATGTTCGCCCAGTATCGGGCCATCCTCGCCGGTGCGCAGGGGAGCCTGATGCACCTGGGCATTGGTCCCATAGTTACGGGCTCCATCATAATGCAGCTCTTCGTCGGGGCCAAGATCATCAAGCTGGATCTTCAGAACCCGGAGGACAAGGCCATCTATCAGGGCACTCAGAAGTTCCTCGTTATCGTCATGATCATCGTGGAAGCAGTGCCACAGGTGTTCGGTTACCTCGAACCGTCTAATGCCTTCATAGATAATCTCGGAGGTATGTTCGGCGGAAGTGGCCTAGGCATAGCGCAGTTCCTCATCGTGCTACAGCTGTGCATAGGCTCGTACATAGTGTTCCTGATGGACGAGGTGGTATCCAAGTGGGGCATTGGCTCTGGGATATCGTTGTTCATCGCAGCTGGCGTGGCGGAGGCCATATTCACCGGAACGGTGAACTGGTACCCATTGGATAGTTCTGCGGCGATGAGCCTGCAGAACCCTCCCGCAGGCACCATCCCCAAGTCCATCTATCTGATAGCTAATATGTCGGCCGGCGACCTGGCCAATGGAGGCTATGAGACCATATTGATCCAGCAACCGAATCCCGTGATCGCGTTGCTGGGGACGATAGTGATATTCATGTTCGTGGCCTATGCCGAATCGTCGCGCATAGAGTTACCTCTGGCCCACGGGACGGCCAGGGGGGCGCGGGGGCGTTATCCTATCAAGCTGATATATGCTAGCAACATACCAGTCATACTGATGGCTGCTCTACTGGCAAACTATCAGATGATAGCGCTGCTGCTGTATACCAATTCGACCCTTAGCAAGATACCGCTCATTGGGCACAATAGCTTCCTGGGCATCTACGATCCGGTCAACTATCAGACCAATCCCATCGGGGGTGTGGCATGGTATTTGTCCACGCCTAGGGGGGTGACCGATTGGCTGTTGCCAATATTGAATCCCGATAAGTGGAGCTATGTGGTATTCGATCATAGCCCATCGCTGGTGGTGATAAGGGTGATGATCTACTTCTCGGTGATGGTACTGGGTTCGGTACTGTTCGCCAAATTCTGGATAATGACGACGAATATGGGTCCAGAAGCCGTGGCAAGGCAGATCGAGGGTAGCGGTATGCAGATCCCTGGTTTCCGTCGCGACCCGAGGGTGCTAAAACGCGTCCTTGATAGGTACATCCCCGTTGTCACTATCATATCTGGTGCAGTGGTCGGTGGATTGGCCGCTGGGGCGGACCTGATCGGTACCACCGGTAACGCTTCCGGTACCGGTGTGCTGCTTGCAGTAGGCATATTGATCCAGTTCTATGAGGCCATGGGGCGGGAGCAGATGATGGAGATGCACCCTGTACTAAGGGGCTTCTTCGGAGGTGAGTGAAAATGGAAGGATCTGGAGCCGTTGTAAAACCGTCCACACCCAAGATGTCTACCTTATTGATTTTCATCCTGGCCATGTTCGTGCTCTTTGACCAGAATCTGAGGAACGCACTTGGCGCTCTTGTGGGGTACGCCTTCGAGCCCATCATCGGGTTCAATGGCCAGTATCCAGTGCTCACTGTCATACTTGCAGGACTGCTCATGTCCACCCTGACCTTCGGGGTGCGCTTCTATTTCACTGATTACGTGGAGCAGGCTCGTAGCCAAATGATCATGGGGGCGTTCAATAAGGAGATGAAGGCGGCTAGACTGGACAACAACCTGTACAAGATCAAGAAGCTGACCGAGCAGCAGCAGATGGTCATGTCCAAGTCCATGGAGGTCAGCACCAAGCAGCTGAAGACCATGCCTTTGACCATGCTCATCGTCATACCTATATTCGCATGGGTGTGGCTGTTCATCAGTGGCGTCGCCAGCCCTATAGTCAGCGTACCCTGGTCCTTGTCGGTAAGCATGATCTCGACCTATGTGCTGCCCGCATGGATACTGCTTTACTCGCTCATAACCGTGCCCTATAGCCAGATACTCAACCGTATCTTCCGCTACTTCTCGTTCAAGAGGAAACTGCAGCGGTTGGAAGAGGAAGCCGGACTGGCATGAGGGTCACGGTGAGCGGCCCTCCGGGGTCAGGGAAAACAACGGTCTGTAATCTTCTTTCTCAAAGGACAGGCATGCCCATGGTGTTCTCTGGGCAACTGTTCCGTGACATGGCCGCGGAGATGGGCATGGATCTGCATCAGTTCGGTGTCCTGGCACGGGAGGACTTCTGCTATGATCGTATGATAGATGATCGTATGGTCGTTCTGGCCCGGAATGAGGAGGACATAATAGTGGAGGGACGTCTGGCCGCGCATATGTTGTCTAGAGAAGGCATCCCGGCGCTCAAGATTTATCTCACCGCTACTGAGGCTATAAGGGCGAAGAGGGTCTCGGGACGCGAGGCCCAGTCTATTGAGGACGCTCTCATCGACATAGTCGATCGCGAGGGGTGCGAAGTTGAGAGATACGTACAGTACTACGGTATCGATCTTCGAGACACTAGTGTGTACGACGTTGTGATCGATACCACGGCGTTGACCCCCGATCAGGTGGTCGAGCGGATCGTGGAGGCCATGGAATGACCATGCTGGTAAAGGATCCTAATCCTCCCCCGGATCATTATGGCCATGATCCGAGGAACCGTAGTATCGATGATCTGCTCAAATGCGGCATAATAATCTTGGACAAGCCCAAGGGCCCCACATCGCACCAGGTGACCGCATGGGTCCGGGACATGATGGGCGTATCCAAGGCAGGTCATGGGGGCACTCTAGACCCGAACGTGTCGGGTGTATTGCCCATAGCCCTAGGGTCTGCAGTCAAGGCCACCGACCTAGTGCTGTCTTCGGACAAGGAGTATGTCTGTCTGATGCGCTTGCATCGTGACCGTTCAGAATCAAGGGTGAGAGACATGTTGGCCACGTTCGTGGGCCGCATATATCAATTCCCCCCGGCCCGTTCAGCTATCAAGAGGCAACTGCGGGTTCGTAGGATACATTCCATAGATGTACTCCAGGTGCGGGAAAGAGATGTGTTGTTCAGGGTGACCTGCGATGCTGGAACCTACGTACGCACTTTGTGCGTGGACGTCGGTGAGGCCCTAGGCTGTGGGGCGCATATGGAGGAGCTGAGGCGAACCCGTTCCGGAGTGTCCAATGAGGCTGATGCCCACACACTGCATGAGGTCCGGGACTCATGGTGCTTCTATAAAGAGGGCGATGAAAGCTGGTTCAGGAGCATACTTCAGCCGATAGAGGTATTGTTCGAACCCATGCCCAAGGTCATTCTCAAGACCACCGCAGTGGAGGCGATATGCCACGGTGCCGACCTGATGGCCCCGGGAGTGGCGAGGTTGGATGACACCATCCGCCGCAACACGTTGGTGGCACTTATGACCGAAAGGGGCGAGGCAGTGGCCATAGGCAGGGCGATCATGTCGGCCGAGGCCATGATGGCAACGGACTCCGGTGCCGTTGTGGATACCGATCGGGTCATTATGGCCAAAGGGACATACCCCCGTTGTTGGACCCGCCCCGAACAATAGGATTATCATCCAGCTGTTGCCATATGTAATGTTATGCTGTTAGGGGAGGCGATCGCTGCCAGGCATAGTGTCAGGAAGTTCCTGAAAGAGCCCATCAGTGATGAGGACATTGCTTACATAATTGACAATGCCAGGCTAGCTCCTTCCTGGAGGAATGGGCAGTGCTGGAGATTCGTTGTCGTCCGTGACCCTGGAAAGCTGAAGACGCTTGCTCAGGCGGTGGGCCAGGTGAACGGATGGATCGACCAGGTACCCGCATTGGCGGTGGCCACCGCCGACCCGGGACGCAGCGGTGGCATGAACGGCATCGAATATTTCATCGCCGATGTGGCCATGGCCCTGCAGAATGCTATGCTGGCAGCCACGGATATCGGTCTAGGAATGTGTTTCCTTGCAAACTTTGACGAGGTCAAGGTCAAGCATATCCTGAGCATACCCGATAATATTCGCGTGGTCGCGCTCTCTCCAATAGGAAGGCCTGAGGAAGGGGGCGGGTTAAAAGATAAGGCGCTCAAAGCCCTCTTCACTCGGAACCGTGGACGAAAGCTTTCTTTGGATCAGGTGCTCGCCATGGAGGTGTGGTGATATGGATCAACCATCTAAGATGGAGTTTCTCAGATCGATCTGCCAGAATTACGAGGATGCGGGTCTGCAGCCATTCGACTACTCGGAGATAGCAACCAGTCTTGGTTACGACGAGAGCACAGTGCAGCACATGCTGGCCCAGTTGGAGCTGCTGGAGCTCGTCCACTGTCCGGGTTGCATGATGGTTGAGCCCACGCTCTGGGGGCGAATGCGTTGCCGAGGATTCGATTCGTGGAGGGTGGAGAGCATGGCCACCAGTTTCATGAAGACGCTGTGTGAACGCTATTTCAGGGAATCGCAGCCTATATCCCCTCAGATAATCTCTGAAGATCTGGGCCACGATGAGCTGGTCAGCACATACTTGCTGACCTGGCTCGATGACCAAGGGTACATAGCCTTAATGGACGATGGGATAATACCCACCGAGAAAGGCGAGGTGTGGCTTGATATGTCCTGCTCTATCAGGGAGTGATCATCCCACGGGCATGACCTGCCTGCCATATACCTCATTGATCACTTGGGCCGCACCAGCGTATATAGCTACAACTCCGGTGACCAGTCCTTCGTATCCGGCTATCTTCATTAGCTCCGTACTACCGCTCAGGTTCGCTGCCGCCAGCAGGAAGAACAGCATGGCTAGGAGGGCAAAGACGGCCTGCGTGGCTCGGTTCATGCGCAGTGTGGCTATGAACAGGACGACTGTCACCAGTCCCCACATGATCAGGTAGGCCACCATGCCATCCACCGTGGTCTCGGGAAGGCCGATCAACGGCATCATCACAATGGCTCCCAGCGATATCCAGAACAGTCCAAATGATGTGAAGGCCACGGTCCCGAAAGTGTTGCCCTTCTTCCACTCCATGATGCCAGCGAGGAGCTGGGCGATCCCCCCATAGAATAATCCCATGGCAAGGATCATGCCCCCAAGGGGGATGATGTCTGCATTGTGCAAGTTCAGCAATATGGTGGCGACACCGAAACCGAATAGGCCAAGCGGGGCCGGGTTTGCGGTCATGTCTACCACCTTTCTTGTGATATGGTCGTCGGTCATCTTCATTGTCCCTCCATGTATGTCAGGGTAAGATAGATGGCCTGATGGGCCAGGGGTTAATGGTGGTCCACAATAAAAATATATGCAACCACAACAATCATTCGAGTAGATACGTTGAATCACAGCATGACGATGAACGTCCTGTCACCGTCATCGTACATCAGGGCTATCATGTCCGCATCCTCTTGTACCTCAAAGCCGATGATGAATGAGGCCGTTCCCCTATCGGGCCCTATCGTTCGTTCCATCGATATGCGGGCATCACACTCACTAACCCCGTTCTGATGTTGAGGCTGAACCCATTGGCGTTCACTTCCATATCGGTTACCATCGAATTGAATATAGTGACATCTAACTGCACTAGTCGCATACTCGGCTCCGGTACTGCTCCCCTCTGATCATAAGGATCACGCCCAACTTGTCCCGTATCACAGGTCCCCGGCGTAGAGTACGTTTCCCACACGGAACATGGTTGAGCCTATCATGTGACCAGATGGGAGCATGGCGACTCCCTCATGCCCCACGCTGCTCACCCGGTCACGTCCCAGCCTAGCATTGGCGCAGGCCAGGGTGAGTGGGGGGCACATGGCTCTTCTTACCCACTCCTCCGAGGAAGACGGTCCGAATGTGCATGGGATATGCAGCAACGCCCTGACAAATGTAAGGAGTCATGTGGTATATGACCTCATTCACGCTCACTTCGATGCCGTTGTCCATACCGATCCTGGCGTCCACGACCTTTCAATGGTAATGGTATATAACGAGGTTTCGCAGGGTGTTATGAAGATTGTGGCTTCGCCCCCATACCCCTCTTTATATACAACCCATTCAATTCGGCAATCAGGAGAGGTTACGACTTGTCAGACAATATGCTTAAGATGGGTCCCCTAGCCTTCCTTGTGGATGGAGACAATGCCTCCGCCAGCTACGTGGGCGACATGCTCGTTGAGGTGTCGCGGTACGGTCCGGTCATCATCCGAAGGGTTTACGGGAATTGGGAATCCCCGATGATGGTCGGTTGGAAGAAACAGCTGCAGCGATTTGCGCTCGCGCCATCGCAGCAGTTCCCCAACCGCGGCAAGAAGAATGTCACCGACTTCGCCCTGGTCATTGATGCCATGGACATACTGCACGAGGGCGTGGTCAAGGGTTTCTGCATAGTATCCAGTGACAGTGACTATACGTCGCTGGCTATGAGGATACGGGAGCAGGGCCTGTATGTGATAGGCATCGGCGAGGAGAAGACTCACGACTCGTTCCGCAATGCATGCGATATCTTCATTATGGTGGAGAATCTGGGAGATTACGGCGGCAGCCGCCGCAGGAGGAGAAAGCCTATCGCTCAGAGCGGTGGGCAACCCTCCGAAGAGAAGGTCATTAAGAAGAGGAATCCCTATGATGCAGTGGATTTCATCGATAAGGCCTTCGATATGGTGATGGACGAGGATAGACGGGCATCCATGTCCGAGATCGGGCAGATGCTTAACCGTCTGGATCCATCGTTCTCTCCGAGGACCTTTGGGAAACAGAAGCTCACCGACCTGATCCAAAGCCTTCCTGATCATTTCAATGTGGAGAGGGAGCTAGATGGAACCCCTTTTGCTAGGAGGGTGGATAACGGTCACGAGGAAGACTTCGAACCCGAGGAGATCCCGGAAAAGCTTCCAGAGGTCAAGAAGGATGCAGAGGAACCCAAGGTGGAAGTACAGTCCAAGCGCAAGAGGAGGCGGCGAAAGCCGAAGAAAGAGGGGAATCAGCAGGATAAGGGCGCCGAGGAGATGAGGGAGGCTGGGGCAAAGGTGCCGGAGATCGGACCCGCTCTGGGTGCCAAGCCAGCTCTGGTTGACGATGTGCCTGACGATGACGAGCTCAAGAATCTGCTGCAGGCTCTTTATGAGGATGGCAGCCCGATTCCGAGGAAGGCCGATCGTATAACTGATATAAGGTTCAAGCCGTTGGAGGCCGAGAAGACGCCTGAGGGGGCCGAGGTCAAGAAGTCCCGGTCGCGCCGTCAGCGTAAGAGGCCCGAGCCAAAGCCCGAGGATGCCGCAGGCGTTCAGGAACCAAAGCCCGAGTCCAAGCCTGCAGATGACAAGAGGCCCGAGCCAAGGCCAGAGGATGCCGCAGGCACTCATATGCCCAAGCTTGAAGCGGACGGTTCCAAGCCTAAGTCTCGCTCGCGCCGCAAACGCAAGCCGAAGCAGAATCCGACCCTATTATTGCTGATACAGGTCATCGATGAATCGGCCAGGGATGGCAGGGTTCATCTAGCCCAGTTGTCCAAGGCGATCAAGAAGATCGACCCCGAATTTGACTTGGCAAAACTCGGCAAGAAGCGCATGACGGACCTGATCAAGGACTACCCAGACCACTTCGTGCTGGAGGGGGAGGGCAGTTCCATGTATGTAAAGCGCAAGTGAAACTGTTTACCCGGCCTCGCCGGGCAACTTTATCTTTTTACGATCGCGATCATCGTCGACGCCTCAGCAACGAGGGGCGCTGAATTCCCATATCCTCACGGACCAACTCTAGGCCGATAAAGGTCGCTCCCAGCAGGGTTCCCATGCCCAGGAATTCCCAAGGGGCGTCGGGGACCAGGAATCCGGAGACGTACACCATAAGCAAGCTCAATGCTTGGGCCAGGTAGAGAAGTGTTGCCCTCATCCATGGCTTCATGCCATTCTTGCGATACTGGTCCACGATGAATGTCATCAGAATGATCAGGACCACAATGAGCAGCAATCCCAGTGACCCCAACAAGGAGTTGAAGAGCTCTTTGTCAGGATCCTTCAGGTATCGAGATATGAGTCCGGACATGAACAGAGCGAACACCACTCCGCTCATGCTCTCCAGCATCTCACGGTCCCGGCGCAGCTTCCAGCGAATGTATTCAGCAAGATTCCTGAGCTGTTGCATCCCATATTCGGAATTGGTGTCGTCCTGTATTTAGGTTGCGATAGCCCCACCGCGCTCAATGATATCACTTTCACTCGCTGTCCAGTATCTGTATGGTTTATGGACCAGCGTCACGTTCGCCCCGCATAGGCACCTTCACCCCCTCTCCAGATTCATCATTAATACCCGCGGCACCGAGATGGTGTGTACCATATTCACCCACTTTGGCCATGTACTGGCATTGTCCACGAGCGGGAGTTGGAGCAGTCGCGCAGACGTCGCGACTAGTGCGGCGTGTGTGATGCCAACCAGTGATCGCGATCCCTTGATATTGAGACGATGTCGTGCAGCATTAGGTCCACCTCCTGGGCGGTGACCACGGGGCCGTATCTAGGATTGAAATGCTTTGTCTCCCTCATCTCCATGAACTGTCGATGCGAGCGTACCCGATACTGATTCTTATCCCGAGTAAGCCCGATCACGCCTGGCACTATACCGTCGAATCGGTCCAATAGGGTTCGGTCCAACTCGAACCCGATGGAGTTGCGTGCCGATGCCATTGCCGCTAGGGTCACGGTCCCTGTGCCCCAGAACGGGTCGAGGACGACGTCCCCTTGGATCGAGTACATGTTCACCAGGCGATAGGCAAGTTCCAGCGGGAATGCGGCCGAACGACGCCTTCCTAAACCATCGCCTAGATTCTGACCGGTACCGTGCAGCCCCTCCCAGATATCCGAGAACCAGATGTTTCTCTCCTCCCAAAAGTACCCACTGCTCCGTCGTGACCTGCGACTTTCAGCTTCGAAACGTCGTGGTCCTCCCTTCCTGAACACGAGCACGTATTCATGGTCCAAGGTGACGTAGGCGTTGGGCGGCAGCATGCCCGAACCCATGAATTTGTTCGGCTTGTTTCCCTGCTTACGCCACAGGACAATAGGCAGCGGCGAAAGTCCCAGCTCGATCATGGCGGTCGTGATGCGGGTGTGGTTGGGATATAACCGAAACTCACCGTCCATGCTGCGGGTGGCATCGCCGATGTTCACACATACCACGCCTCCATCGCGTACTTTGGATGCAACCTGCGCCCATACATTGTCCAGCAAGGAGTGCATGCTGTGAAAAGCTCCCCAACCATCCTCATCATCCAGCCGTTGTCCCACGGCTGGATCCAGTTGCCGGAATAGAAGATCCCACATGTTGATCATCGGATACGGTGGAGATGTCACCACTAGGTCAACGGATCCCTCCTTGACCCCATGCATGTCGGCGGCGTCCGCCGCGAATGTCCTGTGTTCGGTTTGCAACCCCTTCACTCGACCGGGTGATGGATGTCCATCATTATCATCCTTGTCGCCGACTTTCGTACACGTCCCCTCATTTGGACTTTAAGCAGTCAGGGAAATGGCGGTCGCCGATGAACAGGAGGAGAGGGCGGTCGATGCAATTATCTTTGATACGTAGACTGGC
>JAUVWO010000081.1 GCA_030604065.1 Methanomassiliicoccales archaeon
CCCAAGCCCGGGGACACTCTCATCGGCAAGATAATCGACACCGGACTGTCCAACTGGCTAACTGACATCAACGCCCCCAATCCCGCCCCCCTTCATGTAAATGAGGTTCCTTGGAGGGTCGAGTTCGGAGATACCGCCCGATATCTAAACGTGGGCGATGTCATCCTTGCCAAAGTGCTCATGGTCGATGAGACCATGAGGATCCAGGTGACGATGAAGGAATCTGGTCTCAGAAGGCTTGAGGGAGGCCAAGTGGCTACCATAGCCCATAGCAAAGTACCTAGAGTGATAGGCAGGGGTGGTTCCATGATCTCTATGATCAAAAACATGACCGATTGCCGCATATTCGTCGGCCAGAATGGTGTGATTTGGCTGGACGGCGAGGTAGATAATATAGATCGGGCCGTCAAGGCCATAGAGATGATAGGGAAAGAGGCCCAGACCTCCAATCTCACCGAGAGGGTGAAAGAGTTCCTGGAAAGTGGGACTGTTAACGACAGGGAGTGATATCATGGGTGGAATGGAAACCGATATCAAATTCATAGATGAGAATGGACTCAGGATCGATGGTCGGAAACCAGATCAATTGAGGCCTATTAAGATAGAGGCGGGCGTACTCAACAATGCCGACGGCTCCGCCTATGTGGAGATGGGAAAGAACAAGGTACTAGCCGCAGTATATGGACCTAGGGAATGTCATCCTAGGCACTTACAGAACCCGGCCAAGGCCATCATTCAGTGCAAGTACAACATGATGTCGTTCTCGGTCGGCGACAGAAAAAGGCCGGGACCGGACCGGAGATCAGTGGAGATCTCAAAGATAATCGCTGAGGCACTGGATAATGTAGTGTTCACCGAAAACTTCCCTCGAGCATCCATTGATGTATACATAGAGATCTTACAGGCCAACGCTGGAACCCGATGCGCTGGCCTCACTGCAGCCGCTGTGGCTCTCGCCGATGCGGGTATTCCCATGAAGGACCTCGTCCCCGCGATTGCGGTGGGCAAGGTTGCAGACACTGTCGTTCTGGACCTGGATAAAGAGGAGGACAACTTCGGACAAGCCGATGTGCCTATGGCCATAGTGCCCCGAACCGGTGAAATCGTTCTGTTGCAGATGGACGGGCATTTGACCACTGAAGAGTTCGATCAGGCTATGGAAATAGGGATGAAGGCCTGCATGGAAGTCTACGAGATCCAGAAGGATGCGCTCAAGCGCCGATATGCCGTCGATGCGGCCATCGAGGAGGAGTGAACATGGGAAGAGAAGTGATGGCTGAGATCAAGAAGAATCATATCAACAAGATGCTAGCCCAGGGCAAGAGAATGGACGGCCGAGGATTGGAGGAATTTCGTCCCTTGAGCATAGAGATCAACTACATCGGCACCGCTGAGGGGTCCGCCAGGGTCAAGCTGGGCAAGACGGACATCATCGTCGGTATCAAGATGAGTGTCGGGACTCCGTTCGCCGACACTCCCGACAAGGGCGTTCTCACCACCAACGTGGAGCTCATCCCCATGGCCGCACACTTCTTTGAGTCCGGCCCCCCGGGCGCAGACGCCATTGAGATCGCGAGGGTCGTGGACCATGGCATAAGGGAGAGCCAGATGGTCGACCTGAAAGCCCTTTGCATCTCCCCTGGCGAGGCAGTGTGGATCAACTTCATGGACATCTATGTGGTGGACTTCGATGGCAACCTGTTCGATGCCTGCAATATCGGCGTCAATGCGGCACTGCGCTCTACCATCGTCCCAGCAGCCAAGCATGGAAAGGGCGAGGATTTCCCCATGCCGGTGACCTGCTCACCGGTGTCGTGCACAGCAGTGCTCATAGATGGCAATATTGCATTCGATCCCACTCTCGAAGAAGAAATGGTCGCCAATGCCAGGCTCACCGTGACCACCGATGAGTCCGGCGACATTCGTGCCATGCAAAAGGGACTGCATGGCTCTTTCTCATCAGAACAGATTAAATACATAATCGATACTTCCCTTGCCCTGAGCAAGGATGTCAGGGACATCATTGGGTGATCGCAATGGCGAAGAGAACAGTCAAGGTTGGAAGCGCAGGGAGGCTCGGACCCAGATACGGTGTTCGGATCAGGAAGCGGGTTCGGGACATCGAAATGGTCCAAAAGAGGGCTCATGAATGCCCGGCGTGCCACCACGTATCCGTCAAGCGCGTGGGTTCTGGTATCTGGCAGTGCAGACACTGTGATACAAAATTCGCCGCTGGCGCCTACAGCCCTAATCTAAGGAGATCCATATCCCGGATCTCTGACAGGATGTGAGGTGTGAGTTATGTACAAATGCGGTAAGTGCAACGAGCCCATACGATCGAACGTTAATACTCTGGGTCTTCAATGCGAGAAGTGCGGCTCCCGTATATTCTACAAGGAGCGGCCCAACGTAAAGAAGGTCTTGAAGGCAACGTAGACCGATGATCAAGGCTTCCCTTAGGATCGAGACTGAAAATCCCTCGTCCCTGATCGGCACCCTCTGCCCCGAGGCGGGCAGGGATGTGCCCCGAGGTGGTGTCGAAGTCTATAGGGAGGGAGATGATGTGATCGTCCGCATAGAGGCGGACGACCTGCCATCGCTCCGTGCTGCACTCAACTCATACCTGAGATGGATAACGATCAACGAGGATGTAATCGCACTCGTAGGTGAGGTGTAATGAACAACATCAGCCCCCAACTCCAGAACCAGATCGCACAGTTCCAGCAGCTGCAGCAGCAGATGCAGAGCGTGTTGGCCCAGAAATACCAGATGGAGGCCCAGCTCAAGGAGGTCGAGAGGACCCTGGAGCAGTTGGAGAAGACCGCGGAGGACGCCACGATCTACCGCAATGTCGGATCGCTGCTCATCAAGGCCGAGAGCAAGACTCCCATAATAGATGAACTTGAGGACTCCGTGGAAACCCTGGGCATCCGGATAAAAGCCATTGATCGGCAGGAGAAGCAGATGCAGGAACGCTATCAGAGCCTGCAGCAGTCCCTATCCACCGCCCTACAGGGCCAAGAGATGGTCTGAAACCTTTTTGATGAGTCACTTTTCGGCGCGTCTCTCGGGACCGTCGGGAAAGTTTGATTACCCAGTTCCGCTTCCCTGTGCCCATGCTCGGGCACATCGCCGAGATCCTCGACCGGGGCCGCAAAGCAGTGTTGGTCCACGGCAATGCCGACCCAGACGCCATGGGCTGCGCCTATGCCATCGCTCATGCGTTCGATAACGTCGACATAGTGGTCACCAACTCAATGGACCGCGTGTCTAAATCCATCTACTCCCACATCGAAGTGGAACTGCTCAATGAACTGGAACCTGATAGATATGACACCATAATAGTGGTAGATACCTCCTCACCAGATCAGATAAATTTTGAAGGTGATCTACCAGAATGCGTGGTCATCGACCATCATGCCCGTACCGATAGATGGGAGGGTAACCTGTACTACTGCGATGACAGTAAACGCAGTTGCGCCGAGATCGTTCACCGTATGATCAAGGATGCAGGCAAGCCGATCACCCGTGAGATGGGGCTAGCCCTGTTAACAGGTATGCTCACCGACTCTGGACACTTCACCTACTCCACCCCTGACCTGCTAAAAAGCTTCGCAGAGATCCAAGAAGAGACCGGGGTCCAAATAGACGAGGTCCTGGCCCTTACCAACACGGGCCCCAATATGGGAGAGAGGGTGTCCCAGCTCAAGGGGGCTCAGCGGCTGCGGTTTGAGCGCATCGGCGGATACATCATAGCCATATCCATAGGGTCGACCTACGAGAGCTCGGTATGCAAGTCCATGTTATCTATAGGGGCTGACGTGGCCTTCGTAGGCTCTCAACGAGGAAACGAATTCAGATTATCATCCCGAGCCAATCAAGGAATAGTACGTCGTGGCCTGCACCTGGGGCGCATAATGGAAAAGCTGAGCCGAGAGACCGGCAACGATGGCGGTGGCCACCCTGGTGCCGCCGGTATGACCGGCATCGGCGACGTCGAGGCCATCCTCAACATCTGCGTGTCCCGGACGCTAGACCTGTTCCGCCAATGGAAGCGCGAGGATCAGACCGAAGAGGGTTAGCGGCCCAATCTGTCCAAGACGGCCCTCATGGCGATAAGATTGTCCGGCTTCTGTTCGAAGTAGAGCCTGACCGGCTCCAGTATATCGACCAGTGTATCCCTCACCCCATTCTTCAAGTCCATTGGGTGCAGGTCGCCGGCGGCATAGGCCTCCATCAACCGTTCGATCGACTCGAATCGTAGCGGACCTCCGAACTTTTCAGGACGGTCGATGACCATTTCATCCCGGTGCACGAACACAATATGCCTTGCAAGCTCGATTATCGGGTTATCCTCCACCTCAGGCGGACAATAGGCCTTCTTTATCTTCCGCTTGATGTCCCCTGGAGAGTCATGGATCATGATGCCCGAATCCGGATCGCTCTTGGACATCTTGGCTGCGATGGGATCCATCCTATGACCCCCTCGGAGGCCTGGTAGCAATGGCGTGTGCAGCGCTATCGGCTTCTTCCACCCCAATCGGTCGGCGGCATCACGAGCTAGCATGTGGGCCCTCCTCTGATCCATTCCACCATAAGCGACATCCACGTCCATGGCAAATATATCGGTCGCCTGCATCAGCGGATACATGACCTTTGATGAGTCCACCTCGGCCTCATCCTCGCTGCGGCCCATGATGGTCATCCCTCTCTTTACCCGAGATAATGAGGTCACCTTTGCCAGACGTATCAATCGCTCCCAGTAATCCACCTCATCCAGTATATCTGAGGCAAACAGGAACCTAGCACGATCCCGAGGCAGTCCCAAGGCCTCAAAGCAATCCTTCATGTACTCGGCACACACCTTGATATTATCCAGATCTGCCCCGAGCTTATCGTTGATGTACGCATGCCAATCGGCTAGGAACACCACGAACTCGAATCCAGCGTCGACAAGGTCTCGCATCTTGGTAACACAGACGATCCAACCGATGTGTACAAGCCCTGAGGGCTCAAAACCAATATACGCTCGGGGAGATTCGTTGGTGGCCAGAAGCTCCCTGAGTTCATCCTCTGTCACTATCTCCTCAAGGTTCCGTGTCACCAGCTGGTATCTCTGCTCCACATCCATGGGAATCATTCGAGAATCGGATGACTGTTATATATCTGTTATCAAGAGGAATAACCTGCCAGGCCTATCAACACCGGTAGCAGCAACGCCCCGCTAAGATGAACCCGCCCCACCCCCAAGCACAGCGGTACCATGCCCACCAGTGTAGCTGAGACCAACACCGCCAGCCCTAAAGGGCCGTTGAGAATGGTCACCAGTGCTATGATCAACAGCAACGTCCCACGGTTGAGCAGACGAGGGTTGATTCGATGATACCTTGATGCCATTATCGCACCCATCTTGAGGGTGATGAAGTAGGCCATCGCCGAGGCCAGTAGCACCGAGACCATGAGCAATGCCATGGAAGAAGAATCCACGTTTCCATCCATGAGATCCAAGACCGCGACCATGGTCCCACTGCGGGCCCTACCCAGTGCTAACAGGGTCACCAGTCCAAAGACCACAGATGAAGTGCCGACCGAAGACACCATGGTGATGAAGTCGCCCGGATCGTCCTCTTGCCTATCGAATATCGCCAGAGACAGTATGCTACCAGCTGTTGCGGAGACCCCAGGAAGCCAGCCCACCAGCAGACCGGCTACCGCCCCCCTGCTGGATGGTAGCAGATCCTTCGAAGTCTGAGTCACTTCAGCCTGCCCCACATGGAGAGAACAAGAAGCGGTCATCAATGTGGGCACTCCGAACAGCCCCGTAAGCAGAGGGAACAGCACAGACCCTTCCATCACCAATCCGGTCTGTGATAGCATGGAGTGGAGCGCCACCAGGCCTAGAGCTCCAGATAAACACATTATGCAAGCCGAGGCGGCGATCCTCCCCCGACGGGCCTCGGATGCCAACATGGCCAGGATCACAAAGCACAGGGCCCATGGGACCAGCTCATTCAGTGCAGGCTGGCTGATGGCCAAAAGGATCGCGGGCGAGACTATGATGGCCAATGTCGCCCCGATCAGGCTGCCATCAGCGGCACGATGCACAGCCTCCAGCCCACGGCCCTCCATCAGCATCCGGTGACCAGGTAGCACACACAGCACATCGCCCTCACTGGGAGCACCAATGAACACCGAGGGGATGAAGTCCAGGAACGAATGTGCAACCGACGCAGCTACGATGCTGATCGACAGTAACAACAGCACATCGACCCCGCCGCATAAACCGGCCACGGCTGTACCCATGCGACCGCTGACCAAGAGCAAGACCGTGGTCAGAGTATTGACATGCACTCCTGGCACCAGGCCGCTCAGTGTGCCCATGCACACTCCCAATGTCACGAACCCCATCAACAGCATCAGCATTGAGACCTGCACACCGATGCATCAGTGGGCGACCTGGCTACGGTTTGTCATGCATTCAGCCTACGCTCCG
>JAUVWO010000009.1 GCA_030604065.1 Methanomassiliicoccales archaeon
AGAATCTATCAAGACCACCCATGAACCAGCGGCTCCGATGGCCACTCCCACGGCGAACACCGTGAGGACATAGCGTGAAGGGTGCCGGATCGCATTGCGTAAGCCCATCCGGGTCAGCTTGGAGCCGCCGTTCCGCCCCATCGTTATCAGCCTCACCCGAACGGATGGTCGATATTCAAGGGCATCTTTCACCGTCCGTCGAGAGATGAGGATCGTGGGGATCGCAACTGATGCCAGCACCACACCCATTGAATAGGTGGCTCCGACAATGAATGGAATTGGGAGCAGGGGCAGATCGATGCTGAGTGCGAAGTACATTCGCATGGTCAGGTCCACCACCCAATAGGACACGCCCAAGGACAGCAGTAGCCCAAGCACCGTACCGACCCCTCCGATGAACAACCCCATGATGAGATAGGCACGCATGATATCGCCCCGGGTGTATCCTAAGGTCATGTTTATCCCTATGTATCTCGAATCGTTCAGGATCATACGGTAGACGATCATGAATATCGAGATCATACCGATGAACATGAAGACCACAGATATCATCGGCATGATCATCCTCATCTCGGTGATGGCCATGTCCATGAACTCCAAGGTCGGGTGGGTGTCCTGGTAGATTATGCTGCGGATGGGGTAACCCTGAAGGTCGGAGACCACTACATGAGGGTCGGCACCATCGTCGGTGATGAATGTCAGATCGTTCACCCCGTCTCCGACAATGGCCTGAAGGTCCTGCAGGGGGAGATATATCACAGCAAGCGTCCCAGGCATCGGAATGGCGAAGTCGCTGGTGGCCGACGGCATCAGGAACTCGATGCTGGTGACGGTGCCCGTCACCTGCAGATCGATATCGCCTCCGGCCAATCTGACGATGGCGGAGCCGCCGGCATCAAGTCCATATGCCTCAGTGCCAGCTAGTGCTATGCATTCACCCGTCGAGGAGAACATCTCCCCCTGTTTCACCACCAGCCGGTTGATGTCCTGCTGCCCTGGATCATCCATCCCGATCAACAGGGCCTGCATGGCCCCTCCGGGATGCTCGAGCAGACCATAGGCTTGAAGACGCATCTGATAGGCATCGACCCTTGAGTCCTCGGCCATTCTCTCATTTAGGACAGACATGTCCTGATTGGATGAGAATTGCAGGAATGCGTCGGGCATTCGATATTCTTCGACCATATCGTCCATGGAGTGTTCCATGACGTCGGCGCTGTAGATCCCGGTGACGAACATGGCCATGGCCCAGGCGACGATGAGAGCTATGCCCACCGTACGCCACCGCATGCGCATCGTCTGACGGATGACGCTGCGGGCGAGGGCTCGCACCCTCAATCCCCCTTGACAGTGAGCTTGCCGCGCCTGAGGAGCATGGTCCTATCCATATATTTCGTGAGTCTCGAATTATGGGAGACGATGAAGAAGGTCATGCCGAGCTCGGCCTGCAGGGACTGCATCAATCGCATGACGTCCCCCTCCAGCTCCTCATCCAGATTGCCTGTTGGCTCATCTGCCAGAACCACTGAAGGCTCCTTGCAGAGCGCCCTGGCGATGGCCACTCGCTGCTGTTCTCCTCCCGACAGCTCCTGGGGCAGGTTGGTGGCCTTGTCCTCCAGATCCACCAGCTTCAAGTAGCGCATGGCCCGCTCCCGGTTGGACCGCTTGTCGCGGCTAACGGTCTCAAGACCCAGCTCGATGTTCTCCAGGGTATTGAGTGTGGGTATCAGATTGTAGAATTGGAAGATGAAGCCCACACTATCCCGTCGATACCGGTTCAGGCCGCGTTGATCGAGAGCGGTGATGTCGTTACCCTCAACGGTCACGGTTCCAGAATCGGGCTTATCGATGCCTCCAAGAATGTTGAGCAGAGTGGTCTTACCGCTTCCAGATGGCCCCATGATCATGATCATCTCACCGGCCTTGGCCTCTAGATCCAAGCCCCGAAGAACCTCGGTCGTAGTGGTTCCGCTCACGTATGTCTTGTGAATGTTCGTTGCCTGTAATCTCACCCAATCACTTTCCCTGGACCATACCCATTGAATAATGACCTATTGAATATAACATAATGATGCATGATAGGAAACATGCATCTGGGCATTGGACCTATTGAGGAGTTTGCGGCCTCTTGATGCGGAATTCACCACATGCCCTTGCTACCGTGATCCTTGGACGCCCGCACCATGGCATGGATGTTGCCGGGCAGCGAGTAGGGTGGCACCTCGCAGGCGGTGCCCAGCACATACCCGTTCCTGGCGTCACGGCCCTCGATGACCTGGCGACTTGCCTGCTCGTAAACGGCTCGTGGATCGTTCATCACGAACAATCTTGTGTCAACCGAGCCCATGATTGAGCAGATGTTGCCGAACTCCTGCTTCAGCTCACCGGACGGGAACGGTTCCTTGCCCTTGTAACCGATATGGAACACGGTGAACGGTGTGAACAACGCGTGCTCCTTGATCACCTTGTAATCGGTCTCGTGGTTGCCGCAAAGATGGTAGAACACCTGCGGCCCCGCACCACGACCTAGGGCGCCTTTCACGAATTTTCTGAGGTTTGGGCCAGCGAACTCGCGTATGGTGCCATCATCGAAGATATCATTGTTGGCCAGCACCGCACCGGTGGAGATCGTGGCTGAGCAATAATTGTTAGCGATGGCGTCGGCGCCATTGATGCAGGTCTCTCGGTATACACCTTTCAACCTGTGCGCAGCGTCCTTCTCCACCAGGGTCCACATGATGAAGTTCTCCACTCCGCACAGCTCCGCTGCTCCGCCAAGGAGCTCAGCGCCGAATGTGATGGGGGTGAAGAATCCTGGGACATTCTCCCTGATGTGGTCGTAGGCGGTGGTCAGGTCGCGGAAGGTGTTACCATGCTTGATGTCGGCAACGTCGGGCACCTCGAGACGATCAACGTCCTCTGGCCCATCGATCACTGGGGCCACCGGCACCGGGGCGATGTGATCCATGTAACGGAACTCGACGCCCAGATCCCCCAGCCAAGGAAGCGAGGTGAACCAGTGGGTTATCGGCAACAGATCGTACATCTCCTGTACATATGCGTTGCAGTGCGCTCCCAACCGAGGGTCCTCGTAGAACTGTCGCACCGTGTACCCACAGGCCACCGCCGAATGCGACAGCATCATCGGGTCCACAGTTATGAAATCAAAGTCGCCACCGATGAAAGGAGCGGCGAACCGTCGCCTGGCCTTCTCATGCCAGGCTTTGTTCATCTCAGGAAAGGATCCTACGTCATCCATATGGTTCACTGGCGGTTATCAATCGTTACCCCTCAATATAACTTTCGCCACAATTACAGTGTCACCATGAACCATAGGTGCCAACGTCCTCCGACGCTCTGACCATGGCATGGATGTTGCCTGGCGGGGAGAACGGTGGCACCTCACAGGCGGTGCAGAGGATGAAACCCTTGGGCGAGTCCCGACCCAGGACGATCTGCCGACACGACTGTTCGTATATGCTCGCAGGTGACGCGGTAAGGAACTGTTTGGTGTCCACCGATGCCTCGATGGTGCAGTTCCTTCCGAACTCCTGCATCAACAGGTCGGCCGGGAA
This sequence comes from Methanomassiliicoccales archaeon, assembly GCA_030604065.1. Taxonomy (GTDB): domain Archaea; phylum Thermoplasmatota; class Thermoplasmata; order Methanomassiliicoccales; family JAUVWO01; genus JAUVWO01. The sequence continues at coordinate 3,576 of JAUVWO010000009.1, forward strand.
CGCTTCCCGACCATTATACCCGATCTGCATGATAGTGAATGGAGTGTAGATCAGCTGATCCTTGTACAGCATATAGTCCCCGTCATGGTTACCACAGAAGTGATAGAACACCTGCGGCCCGGCACCGGCCCTGAGACAGCCGTTGACCACGTAACGCAGGTTCTCCACCGCCATGTCCTTGAGCGTCTCCGGATCGAATATGTCGGAGTTGGCGAACACCGCCCCGGTGGTGATGCTGGCAAAGCCGTATTCATCGGCCATCAACTGGGCTCCGTTGATGCAGGTGTCGGCATATATGCGCACCAGACGCTTGGCCGCATCCCTCTCCACCAAGGTCCACATGATGAAGTTCTCCATCCCGCACAGCTCTGCGCCGCCGCCTAGTGGCTCGGAAGCGTAGGTGATCGGAGTGAACATCTGGGGCAGATGCTCCTGGATGTAGGAGTTGGTGCGCTTCAGCAACTCGAACGTGCGACCCCTACGCAGATCCTCCACTGAAGGGACCTCTATCTGATCGACCTGGGACGGATCGGAGATGATCGGTCCCACTGGGACCGGGGCTGTGACCTCCATCGGCCTCAGTTCCAATCCCAACTCGGTCGCCCATGGCAATGCAAAGAACCAGCGGGCCATGGGCAGCAGGTCGTACATCTGGTTGGCGTAGGCGACGCAATGCGCCCCCAGCTCAGGCTGCTCATAGAACTCACGTATGCTGTATCCACATACCACCGCGGCGTGTGACAGCATCATGGTATCCACCGGTATGTGGTCACCTTCCCCCCCAATGAGAGCCCGAGCATAGCGCCTGCGAGCCCGATCGAACCAGACCTGATCCATGGGAGGGAAATCTAACCTATCCAACAAAACCACCGTATAAACATCCGCCCCATCAATATTTACCTTTTCCACCTTACAGGATATCGTTATCTATCCGTTGGCTGATAGGGCAGTAGATGGCACATACATCCAACCAAGGGCGACGGGAGCATGATGCCCGTGTCGATCGGCAATTGGCCAATGGAGTCATTGGCCCCGATCGTGGATGCGCCTATCATCCATGCCACCATCCGAGCCAGGACTGCAGCCTGTGCTACTGCCCCTACTACCCCTGCCAAGACCCCATGCTTGGCGAGTGGGTGAGATCAAACCGAGATGGTTCCCCCGTATGGAGCTGCCAACCCTGTCACTGGATACACCGCCCAGATGTGGCCTCCTGGATATTGGAACGAGCGAGGGAGCGAGGCGCCTCCAACGCCGAGGAACTGAGGCGGTCGGTGCCCAAGGCCGAGGTCGAGGCGATCTTCCGCCGTCGGGCGACCAGCATCATGGTGTTGGGCACCACCAGTGGCGCCGGCAAGAGCCTGATGGTCGCCGCCCTGTGCCGTATTCTATCCGATATGAACATCAGGGCGATACCGTTCAAATCACAGAACATGTCCCTCAACTCATGCGTCACCGAGGATGGAGACGAGATCTCCCGTATCCAAGAGCTGCAAGCGCGGGCGGCCAGGGTCTCGCCCATGGGCTGCATGAACCCCATACTCCTGAAACCGATGGGCGATGATCGCTCCCAGATCGTGGCCGAAGGCAGGCCGTTGCGGGACATCGACGTAGCCACTTACTACGGCGAGTTCACCCTTGGGGAGGGATTGGACATCGTGCGCCGCAACCTGGAGATCGTGCGCTCCCTTGGCGATGCAGTGGTCATTGAAGGGGCTGGTTCCCCGGCGGAGGTGAACATCTACGACCGCGACATATCCAACATGAGAGTGGCGGCCATGGCCGATGCTCCCTGTGTGCTAGTTGTCAACATCGAGGCGGGCGGAGCCTTCGCCCACGTGGTGGGTACGCTGGCGCTATTGCCCGAGCCCGACCGGCAGAGGGTCATGGGCATCATCATCAACAACATGCGCGGTGACCCTGAATGCCTATCACCAGGCATCGAGCGGGTAGAGGCCATGACCGGAGTCCCTGTATTAGGAGTGGTCCCCCATGTGGAGCTGAACCTCCCCGACGAGGATTCAATGGGGATCGCCGCCCGAAGCGGGGATGGTCCATACGTTGCGGTGATCCGGCTGCCCCGGATATCCAACTTCACTGACCTGGACGCCCTGGCCATGGAAGGCGCCTCGATCCACTTCGTGACCTCACCGGAAGAGCTGGAAAAGGCGGACATGATAGTCATCCCCGGCACCAAGAACACCGTGGCCGATCTGGCCTGGCTTAGGATCACCGGCCTGGCAGAGGCCATAGTGTCGTTACGCGGTCGGGTCCCCATACTCGGGATCTGCGGCGGGTATCAGATGATCGGGTCACGGGTCGAGGACCCGCTAGGGCTGGAAGGCACAGCTGGCGACCACATCGGCCTGGGACTTCTAAATGCGGTCACCCGATTCCAAAAGTATGGGAAGCGCACGGTGCAAGTGACAGGGATCCACCTGTCCACCGGTTCGCCAGTACGGGGGTATGAGATACATATGGCCGACACCGAGATCGGGGGCCATGAGCCCCTGTTCCTATTGGGCGATGGTGAACGGCGGCACCCGGAGGGGGCATGCTCAGAGGACATGGTGTTCGGGACCTACGTCCATGGATGCCTGGACCTGCCCGGATTCCGGCGCCACCTGCTGTCCCTGTGCGGCAAGAGTCCGGCTGGGATCGCCCCTCCAGTGCCCGATGAGGTTATGGAGACCAGCCTGGACCGGCTTGCCGCGGCGGTCAAAGAAGCTTTGGACATGGAAAGGTTGCTGGACATCATGGGGTTGAGGACTTGCGCGGGTTGATGTTGATTGGCACCTCATCAGGAGTGGGAAAGTCAGTGCTGACTGCCGGGATGTGCCGGGTACTGAGCGACATGGGCCGGCAGGTGGCCCCGTTCAAGGCCATGAACCTCTCATTGAACTCCCACGTCTGTCCCGACGGATCGGAGATCGGACGTTCACAGGCATTGCAAGCGTTCGCTGCCAGGACGGAACCGGAAGGTGCCATGAATCCCTTCCTCATCAAGCCCAAGGGCGACGGCATGTGCCAACTGATCAAGCGCGGCCGTCCCTGGATGGACGTCCCCTTCAAAAATGGCGAAGATTGGTCTGCCATCGCCCAGGAGACCGTGGAGACCTGCTATAGGGAACTGTCGATTAGGTTCGACGACCTAGTGATCGAGGGCATGGGATCGCCGGTGGAGATCAACCTTCGGAACGGGGATCTGGCGAATATGTGGACCGCTTCCATGGCCGACAGCCCGGTGGTGCTGGTGGGGGACATAGAGCGAGGCGGGGTGTTCGCCGCCCTCTATGGCACCTGGCTGCTGATGACCCCTGAGGACAGGGAGCGGCTGATCGGTTTCGTCATCAACAGGTTCCGAGGAGATCCGTCCATCCTAGGCTCCGGTGTATCGGAGATGGAGCGTCGCATGGACATACCCTGTCTCGGTATCATGCCCCGCCTGGAACTGCACCTGCCAGGAGAGGACGGCCTTGACCTCGGTGCCACTGTCATCGGACGCGGATGCGATGAGCTTGAACACGCGTGGGATGCCGACCTGAACGAGCTGGCATCAGCCATGCGGCGCCACTTGGACCTCGACCGATTGATAAGAGCAATGGGTCCATGACCATTCGATGGTGTCAGCAGGACCTTGACCATATCGCCGAAGTGGTCTGCCAGAGGGTCCTTCAGGTCCTCGACCTTCAACACCAGGATGCTAAATATAACATCTCCAGCGCTCCATGCCCCTGTGATCCAGCGACATGGCGGTGGAATGTGTGGTCACTATGGCCCTCCTCAGACCATCGGACGGAGGGTGCTTCCTCAGATGATATCGTGGGCTTGATAGGAACGTCATGAGGTGGGGGGCGTTCAGCACCAGCAGGGTCAATGTCTCCCAGGGGGTCAGTAGCCACCTAGACCAAATGCCTCATGGCCTCAGGCCGATCGAACAGAACACACCGCAATGCGACCGTCACCGAACTTCGTGTCCTATATGGTCGTCACCCTCATGGAGGCGTCTCATCCTGACGACCCCACCCTCACCAGCTCAAGGGTCCAACCATCCTCGATCGTCTCGGTCTCCGGCACCGGCCGGCCATCACGCAGCACCACATGGGCGTCGACGAATAGTCCCCTCTCATTCAAAAGATCCAATATGGTGGATCCGGAGGGCATGGTCACAGTGCCGCTGCACCCCTGGATCGTGGTTGTGACCATTACCGTCATCCCTGATGCCATCCCTTTAGAATGGATAACATTTTGCCCGGCATACGCTTATTAATAATATAGACCATTCGGTGAGCTATGAAAGATGCATGGAGGCAAGGCGCCGTTTCGACGACCGACATTCACCTAACCTCGATCTGTGTCTTCCGTTTTAGTCCGTTCACCACATTCTAAACGCCTAATCAATCCTCGAAAGGGTCGTTGACCTCGATGGGGTGGCAACCTGTCGACCGTCATCCGTTGCACGGGCGTTCCTGAAGGGCTTTTCACGCATTCCCGCTATGCGGGATGAGGATCATAGAAGAGGTGCATATGATGTTAGGTATTGAAGATCCATACATAATCGCGGCATACGTGCTGTCGATAACATTCGCACTGATCAGCCTGGCCTACGGGCTGCTCAAATGGAATCAGGAGGTGGAAGAAGATGGTTGATACATGGGTGTTCGCCGTCATCACGTTGATCTATCTCACTGTGATATTCTACCTTGGATACCTTGGATACAAGCGGACCAAGGGCCATGACGACTACCTCATTGCGGGGAGGAAGATCAACCCCGTAGTACTGGCGCTGTCGTACGGTGCCACGTTCATTTCCACTTCCGCCATCGTCGGTTTCGGCGGAGTGGCAGGCCAACTCGGAATGAGTCTGATGTGGCTCACGGTGCTGGTGGTCATGGTGGGCATACTGATCGCATTCATTGTGTACGGTAAGCGCACCCGCCGGTTAGGAAGGAAGCTGAACGCGCTGACATTCCCCGACCTGCTGGGCAAACGGTACGGCTCTCCGTTCATGCAAGGGGTGAGCGCCCTTGTGATACTGGTGGCAATGCCCCTGTACTCCGCGGCGGTGCTGATAGGTGGTGCCAGATTCATCGAGACCACATTATCTGTGAACTTCGACGCTGCCCTGCTGGCATTCGCTCTCATCGTGGCGCTGTACGTCATCCTCGGCGGCCTCATAGCCGTCATGTACACTGACGCGCTCCAGGGCGGGATAATGCTTGTGGGGATGATAGTCCTCATCATACTCGCCTACAGCTTGCTAGGTGGCGTGACCCAGGCCAATGCCGACCTGGGTGCCTTGGTGGACCAAGTGGATCCATCAGCCATCAGCGGCCTGGTAGCGGGCGGGTTCAATGGTTGGACCGCAATGCCCGATGCAGGTTCCCCAATATGGCTGACGCTAATAACCACCATCACATTGGGAGTGGGCATAGGTGTGTTGGCGCAGCCACAGCTGGTGGTCCGGTTCATGACGGTCAAGGACGATCGCGCCCTCAATCGGGCCATCGCCATCGGCGGGCCGTTCACACTGATCATGACCGGAGTGGCGTTCACCGTAGGGGCGCTAAGCAACGTCTGGTTCTTCAAGCAGGACGGCCTCACCGCCATGCAGGCGGTTGACAACAATGTTGACCAGATCATACCATTGTTCATCAATCAGTCCATGCCCGACCTGTTCGTGATAGTGTTCATGCTGGCGCTTCTTGCAGCGGCCATGAGCACCTTGAGCTCGCTGTTCCACACCATGGGCACCTCGGCAGGTTACGACCTCAGGCAGTACATCAACCTAAAGAGGAAGCGACCGATCAAGGACGCAGAGGACCATGCCGAGCGTCGGGCCTCGTTCAAGGCCTCAAGGGTGGGCACCCTGGCCATGATCGTCGTATCGGTCATCGTGGCCTACCTTATGCCCATCAGCATTATCGCCCGAGCCACCGCCATGTTCATGGGCCTGTGTGCCGCCGCATTCCTGCCGTCGTTCACCCATGCCCTGTACTCGAAGCGACCCTCGACCATAGCTGCAAAGGCCAGCCTGGCGGTGGGCACAGTGACATGGTTCATGTGGACCGCATTCGTGCACATCAAGGAGAGCAGTGCAATAGGGTTATGCCAGTGGCTGTTCGGACGACCTTCATTGCTGGACTCCCCCTGGACCGTGGTGGACCCGCTGGTCATCGCGCTGCCCGCATCGACCCTGGTCATGATCATGATACTGCTGATCCAGAGGCAGAGAGCAGTGATCCCTACCACTGCATAGGCATTACCAGCCCGCTCAAACCCCTTCTTTCATCTTTCTCTGAAAGAGCAATCCATGCACGATGAAGCCATAGGTCCTTTGGAAAAAGCCGGATGTCGATGTTGACCTGACGATCGTGCTTGCGGTGTGTGAAGAGGATAAGAGTGATCGCCATATTGAGACCTGCGGGTCATCCAGGTTCGCGCAAAACGATGAAATATCAGGACACTCTTCAAGCGTCAAGGCCGAGGTAGTCTAGTCCGGTAAGGCGGTGGTCTCGAATACGGCACACCTGCCGGCGAGTGAACCACTGGGATTCTCCCTCGGGAGTTCAAATCTCCCCCTCGGCGCCATTTCTTCCTTCTGACGAAGGTTTTATCCAGATGATGTCCATTGACCAATCGAGGGCATCCATGACGACTCTGGCCGTGATAGGGACCCAGTGGGGCGACGAGGGCAAGGGCAAGATAACCGATTATCTGGCCGAGGGGGCGGACATCATCGCCCGCTATCAGGGTGGCAACAATGCTGGCCACACCATCGAGGTGGGCGATGAGGTGTTCAAGCTTCACCTGCTACCGTCAGGCATATTGCGCAAGGGCAAGATGGCGGTCATCGGCAACGGGGTGGTGATCGACTTCGATGTGCTGAAGGAGGAGATCGCTCAGGTGACCTCCTCCGGTCGGACCGTGGATGATCTGGTCATCTCTGATCGCGCCAACGTCATCGTGGATTACCACAAGTTCCTGGACGGAGCCGAGGAACGGGCCAGAGGTGATAGAGGCGTGGGCACTACTGGTCGCGGCATCGGACCCTGCTACGCCGACAAGATCGCCCGCTACGGCATCCGGGTCGGCGACCTGCTCGACGAAGAGGTGCTGGCCGAACGGTTGGACCTGGTGCTGCCCATGAAGCGTCGGTACTTGGACGTGCTAGGTGATCATCGAGCCATTGATCGAGATGGCCTTCTGACCAGGCTGCTGGCCCACGGACGTGAACTTGGAGGCCATGTCACCGACACCTCAGTGTACCTGTACGATGCCATCCAGACAGGCAAGAAGGTGCTGTTCGAGGGTGCCCAGGGCAACATGCTGGATATCGACCATGGCACATTCCCATTCGTTACCTCTTCCAACACCACCGCCGGTGGCATCGCCAACGGGCTAGGTATCCCGCCCCAGAGCGTGGGCACCGTGATCGGCGTGCTCAAAGCCTACACCACCCGGGTCGGTTCAGGTCCGTTCCCCACCGAGCTTGAGGATGAGACCAGTGAGATGCTCATGCGTCGCGGCGGGGAGTACGGCACCACCACTGGCAGGCCCCGACGCTGCGGCTGGCTGGACCTGGTGGTCGCCATGCACGCGGTCCGGCTGAGCGGGATAACCCACTTCGCGGTCACCAAGCTGGATGTGCTCAACGGCATGGACGCCATCAAGGTCTGCACCGCGTACGAACTCGATGGTCGGCGTATCACTCATTTCCCGGCCTCGCTGAAACAGGTGGAACGGATGGTCCCGATCTACGAGGAACTGCCCGGCTGGTCCGATTGGGACGAGGGCGGATCATTCAACATCGCCCAAGAAGGCTACGATGCCCTTCCGGCAAAGATGCGCTCCTACCTGGACTTCATCACCGAGCACACCGGAGTGCCAGTAGGCATCGTGTCCATAGGCAAGGACCGTAACGAGACCATCGACCTGATGGGCGAAAAGTGGTGATCACGGCCGGGCGCGGTCGAACAGCCCCCCGCCTGAGGGCTTGGTGGCGTCCAACCCCACCTTGGTGGTTACTGTATCAGCACTAGGATCGAGCGATGACCCAGCGGCACCGGGCACTACCACCAGGTCGCGGTCGGCCTGGAACCTGGTGGCTATTGCCCATTCCACTTCACGATCATCGAATATATCGATGTCCTTATCGACCACCACAACGTGCTTCAGTGACGGGTGCCCGGTGAAGGCGGCCATTATGGCGTTCTTACTGTCACCCTCCTTGTTCTTGGTGATGCTTACCACCCCATGCAACCAGCAGCATCCGCCCTCTGTAAGGCGAACAGCGTGGGTCCGGGGTACCGCCTGGCGCACGGTGCGGAACATCACCGGCTCCTTGGGCAGGCCCATGAGGAGGTAATGCTCCAGCCCACCGGGCAGAACCGCATGGAACACTGGTTCCTCGGAGTTGTACATGCGATCGACGACGATGACCGGTTGGTCTCTAACGTGGTCGTAGGTGCCGGTGATGTCCACGAACGGCCCCTCGGCAGCGGTCTCGGCGGTGATGCGGCCTTCAAGCACGTAATCGGCATCGGCTGGGACACGCAATCCTGTAGCGGTGATGCCGACCTCAAGCGGCCCCTGGCCGCAGGCCTCGCGCAGCGCCGATGCGATCTCCAGCTCATCCTGCCCATAATCCACCGAGGTGGCTGCGGCAAGCAACACTGAGGGACACACACCTATGCATATGGCAACTCTCAGATCCTCTCCCGCCTCCTGAGCCTCACGGAACAGGGTGAAGGTGTGCCTGGGCACCAGTCTCACCGCCAGTCGGCGGGAGTCCATGACCATCATTCGATGGAAGGACACGTTGCGCCTGCCACGGAACTCAGAGATCACTATGCCCGCAGTGATGTAGCGACCGCCGTCCTCAGGGTAGAACTTCGGTATCGGGAGGCGCGTCAGGTCCACATTCTCGGTGACGGTGTGTGCGAAACCAGGTTCGTCCACATCCACTGTATCCACGGGCTCGTTCATGGCCGTCAACATGTGACCAAGCAACTCATCCCTGGCGATGCCCAGGCAGTCGGTGACATTCTCGCGGGTGGACCACAGGTTGCCCACGATCTCGCCACCCTCCACGTCCCTGAGATGGACGGTGGCATTGGGATCCTCCAAGAGCGCCCTGGTGACCCCGCCTTCCAATGACATAGGGGCCTCCACTGTCACCACATTCCTCAGCTTGCACAGGCTGGCCCTGATGGACATGCAAGGTCATCGGCTTTGATGGTATTAATGTTGGCGGGTGGGCCCAACAATAAAAAATATGTCTACCCGATATCGGTGCGATGTCCCAGGATCTGGAGAATAACATCCGGAAATACGCCCTGCAGAACGCTGCATTCTACAAAGGAAGGGCGAATCCCAAAGCGGTGATCGGCAAGGTCATGGCGGATATGCCCGAAATTAGGTCCCGTTCCAAGGAGATCGTCCCGCTCATCAACGCCGTGGTCGATGAGATCAACCAGCTGACCGAGGAACAGCAGCGTGCACAGTTGGAGGCGATGGACCCGTCCATGCTGGAACGTCGTCATAACGAACGGACAACCGGGCTTGCGGAGCTGCCCGGAGCGGTGGATGGCGGGGTGGTAATGCGAATAGCCCCCAACCCATCCGGTCCACTGCACCTGGGCCATACCCGCGTGGCGATCCTCAATGACGAGTACGTCCGCCGCTACCACGGCACATATATAAGTCGGGTGGAGGACACGAACCCCGAAAAAGTGTATCCAGACGCCTATGACATGATCCCTGAGGAGCTGGAATGGCTAGGGGTCCATGTGCATAGAACGGTGGTGCAGAGCGACCGGTTCGACATATATTACGACATCGCGCGCCAGCTGGTGGACATGGGCAAAGCCTACGTATGCACCTGTCCGGCGGAGCAATGGCGGGATCTGAAGGTCCACGGCAAGGCCTGCCCCCATCGTGAACTTTCCATCGAAGAGCAGATGGAAGCGTTCGATCGATTGATGGAGGGACGATTCGCCGCCGGCGAGGCCATCCTAGTGGTCAAGACCGACCTGTCCCACCCCAACCCCGCGGTGCGGGACTTCGTCGGGTTACGCATAGTGGACCAGCCCCATCCCCGTACCGGCGATCGATACCATCTGTACCCGATGATGAACCTGAGCGTAGCGATCGACGATCACTTGCTAGGTCTGACCCACGTGATCCGGGGCAAGGACCATCTCAACAACACACTGCGCCAGGAATACATCTTCGAATACTTCGGGTGGAAGCGGCCGTGGTACCATCACTATGGCCTGGTGAAGATACCCGACACCGTGTTGAAGACATCCATCATCAGGCAGGGCATCATCGATGGTGAATACACTGGATGGGACGACGTGCGCACCGGGACCGTGCAGGCTCTGAAGCGCAGAGGTATCCGCCCCGAAGCCATCAGGCGGTATTGGGTGGATGTGGGCCTCAAGACCGTAGACATCCAGTTCTCATGGGACAACCTATACGCCATGGACAAGGACCTGATAGATCCCGAAGCTAACCGCTACTTCTTCGTCAAGGACCCGATGCCCCTATGGATCGATGGAGTGGACCATCTCGAATCACGGGCACCATTGCACCCGGACCATCCTGAGCGAGGCATCCGCGAGTGTGTGATGGAATCGCCGATCAACGTGTATCTTACACCTGATGACATGGCCCGATTGCGCCTTGAGGACAGGCTACGGCTGAAGGACCTATGCAACGTGCGCATGGATGGCGATGATGTCCTCTATGACGACGATGATCTCGATGTGCTGAAGCAAGGCGTCCGCATATCGCACTGGGCACCTGACCACTCGGTTGCCTGCAGCGTACTCATGCCCACAGGTAAGAGTGTCTCCGGGCTGTGCGAGCCGTTGCCGGACACGGAACTGGGTCGAGTGGTGCAGTTCGAGCGCTTTGGCTTCGTGCGACTGGAATCCATGATCGATGATGAGATCGCGGCGGTGTTCACCCACCGCTAGATGGACAACAACATATTGGCCAGGATCCCAAGCAACGCCGCCAGGGTGATGGAGCATACCGAGACCACCAACGTGTCCCGGGTGCCGTACTCCTTGACCATCACAGCCATTGTGGCCAAGCATGGCATGTAGGTGGCCATCACCAGCGCGAACACGAAGAACTGGCTCGGGGTGAGCAGCGTGGCCAGCTCCTCGATGTGGGTCGCCCCCAACAGAATGACCAGGAGGCCCAGCGCCATCTCCTTACGCAGCACACCGAAGATGAAGGCGAGGATCGTCACCGCTGGCAGACCCAACAGGCCGACGGTGAACCAGGACATCGGCTCGACCAGCGGCATCAGCACATCGTAGAACAGCATCAGCTCGATGATCACAGACCCCACCAGCAAGAGGGGGAAGGCGATGAGGAAGAATTCCTTGATACGCAACCAGGTCTTGGAGGCCACGTTGCTCACTTGCGGGATGCTGAGCTCGGGTATATCGATGGCCAGCGTGGTTGGCTCAAACACCATCCACTTGTGCATCATGCGTCCGATCATGACCAGCAGCACGAAAAGTACAAGGTATATGATAAGAGCATGACCGATACCCACGAAATTGCCCACAGTGCCGATGATGATGGCGCTCTGGGCCGAGCAGGGTACTGCCATGACGATAAGGGTGCCAAGTATGAGCCGCTCGCGATGGGAGCCCACCGCCCTGGTGGCCAGTATTCCAGGCACGTTGCATCCGAGACCCACGATCATAGGGATTATCGCCCCACCATGCAGACCCATCCTATGCATGACCCCATCCAGCAGCACCACCATCCGGGGCAGGTATCCCGAGTCCTCGAGCATCCCCAACATAAGATAGAACACCAATATGTATGGGATCACCAGCGACAGTATCGCCTGAATGGACAGGTCCACTCCCCTCATAGCCGCCTCCCCGAACTCACCGCCGATGCGATGGCCGAACGCCGGGATGGCATCGCCCACCAGCTGGGAGTATATATCCATGATGACGGTGTCCAGCAACCCTCCCAGGTAGATTATCGAAAGGAATACCCCGCACAGGACCACCATGAGTATCGGCAATCCGGTCGCCGGTCTCAGCGTTATATCCGACAGCCGCTCGGAGCGGCTGAGCTTACGCTTCAGGCCGACCACACACCTACGGGTGATGGTATGTGCCTCCCCGTAGCGGTCTCGACCGATGTGAACGTCCATGCTCTCGCCGTGCTCCTCCTCGAATTCACGCCGCATGGCCCCGGCCCTCTCCAGCACATGGTCCGGGAACCTCTCGGTGAACAAGGGGTTGCCCTCTAACAGCTTGATCACCGCCCCTCGAGCCGGATGACCGATATCGGTACGGGCCACTGAGCGTTTGACCTCGTGGATGAAGGACTCGATGTGCGAGTCGTAGTGAACGAAGAAGTCAGATGGCACCGTCTCATCCGATGCCAGCAGATCGGCCAGCCTGTCGATCCCTTCGCCGGTGCGGGCCACTGTTGGAACCACCCTCACCCCCAAGCTCGCCTCCAAGCAGGCCACATCGACCTCGGAGCGCTGACGGGCCAGGTCCATGAAGTTCAAGGCCACCACCGTCCGGTAGCCCAACTCCAGCACCTCGAACAGAAGCACCAGGCTCTGCTCCAACCGGGTGGCGTCGGCGACCAGCACCACGCAATCGGGGCGATCCTCAGCCAGCATCTGCACCGCCACCAGCTCGTCCTCGCTATTGCCCGCTAGAGAGTAGGTCCCCGGTAGATCGTGGATGCACACACGGGTGCCGTTCCTTACCACGGTACCCTCCCGGAACTCGACTGTCGTCCCTCCATAGTTGGAGGATATGACACCAACGCCAGTGAACCGGGTGAATATGAGCGACTTGCCCACGTTGGGATGGCCTATGAGGGCCACGTTGACCATTCAGATCCTCCTCACCATGACCAGGCCGACGAGCTCGCGGGAGAGTGCCATACGGCAATCCCCCACGCGGATGAGCAACGGACCACCGAGAGCATACTCATTCTCGAGCACGACCTCCCTGCCAGGCACGAGCCCCATGGACACCAGTCGACTGATGCGGGCTTTGTCCTCGCAGCGCAGGAAAACGATCTCTCCTCGACCCCCTTGATCCAGCTCGGACAGTGGCGTGACCTCGGCATCCCCCGCCCAGCATGGACGGGTGCCACGACCTTTTGGGCAGATCATGCGAGAGATACGATCCACCGACTCGTCGCTGAGCTTGTGCTCCAGCGAGCAGGCCTCATGATGAACCTCATCAGTATCGAGGTCCAACACCTGCCCCAGAAAGCTCTCCAGCAACTGGTGGCGCCGCATCAATACCTCAGCGAACCGGCGGCCACGGTTGGTAATATGGACCATACCATCGGGCCTGACCCTCAAGTAGCCCTTATCCTCTAGCGTGGTAACCGTCACCCTGATGGTGCCCTCGTCCAGTTCCATGGCTGAAGCGATGTCCTCCATCGACATCGCCGCCTTGGACCTGCCCAGGGCCATGATGCAGTCCTCTCCCAGATTGCTTACCATCCAATCACTCGATGATTACCCGCATATTTAACGTTTTAGGGTAACCTAACTTTGTTGGGTCATACATCCTTGAACGGGACCAGATCGCAGCACAGGCAAGCGGCACACATGGTCCTGAGTGTCAGGGTGCTGAGGCCGTGACCCTCCAATATGCGACGATGTTCCTTCGCGAGTCTTAGCAGCCGTTCGGGGGACACCGGTTCCAGAGCCCCTAGGGCCTCCTCGATGCGGCCCCGGTTGAGTTCGTTGACGCTCAGCGCCCTCAGGTTCGCGATGACTCCCATGAGCGCCAGGACCTCCACCGCCTCCAGGACATTATCGTCATCCTCGCCCAGGCCGATGATGATGTTGCTGACCACGTACCCGCGACCGAACACCTCCACCGCATGGCATAGCGCCTTCATGATATGGTCTGCATCTAGGTCGGGGCAGGTTCGTCTGAACAGTTCCCGATCCCACACCTCCATGTTGATCTTGATCTCGTCCGCACCGGCCTCCTTCAGCATGTCGATGTCCCCCCGCGGCCCGATGTAGGGCTCCACACCGATGGGGATGTCGGGCATCTGCTCACGTACCTTGCGAACTATGTAGGCCATGCGCTCCGCTGTCTCGTGTGGTGAACCCACCACTCCACTGGTCAACGCCACCGCCTGCATGTCCCGGTCGCGGGCATCGACGATCATCTCCACGATACGGTCGGGGGTCAGTCCCTTGGTGACCTCCTTGTCCAGAAGGGGTGAGCTGCAGAACACGCAGTGATACATGCAGCGCTGGTCCAGATTGAAGAACGCCTGTTGCGGTGAGTGGTACAAGGTCGGTTGCAGCTCCACCTCATCGATGAACGATCGCCCATGGTGCAGCAGGGCATAGCCACCATCCCGCTCCACCAACTGGAACTCGGCCTCCTCTGTGGTCACCCCCTTCTTGACCCTGGTGCCTCCGAAAGCTATGACCATCGACCTGAGTCCTGCGCCCGGACCGGCGGTCGATCGGCTCAACCGGAATGGTGGACGGAAACCCGAGGGCACCTGCACTCTGCCGCCGCACACCAGAACGGCCTTCGTCTCTGCTATCCCCATCGCCATCTTGGACCCTCTGCAGAATCCTCTATTACCACGCCAGCCTCCGTGAGCCGGTCTCGGATCACGTCGGCCAGGTCAAAAGCCTTCCTCGACCTCAGCTCTTGACGTACGTCCAATAGGATCTGTATGATCTGATCCGCTCTGCCCTCATCTGATACGCTGGTGAAGATCCCAAGCACCGAGTTCACCTCTTCCAGGAAGGATAGCACCGCGTCCGCCCCCTCGGTGGACAACTCGTCATTGGCCAGCATACGATTGACATCCCGGGATAGCTCGAACAGCACCGATATCGCCCCCCGGGTGTTGAAGTCGTCGTCCATGAAACCAACGAATAGCTCCCTGGAATTGGCTACCATCTCAGCGGCATCGCCCTCCCCTTTATCGCTGGTTGTGTGTAGGGCATCGTAGGTGTTCTGCAGACGCGATAGCGAGGCGGCCGCCTCCAAGAGCGCCTCCTCTGAATACAACATGGGCCCATGGTAGTGAGTGTTCAAGAAATAGAACCGCACCTGCTGGGTGGTGAATTGCTCCATTACGTCACGGACCCGGAAGAAGTTGTTCAACGACTTGGACATCTTCTCCCCTTGCACTTGGAGCATGCCGTTGTGCATCCAATAATTGGCCAGTGGACGACCGGTCACCGCCTCGGTCTGCAGTATCTCATCCTCATGATGCGGGAATACCAGGTCATTGCCGCCACCGTGGATGTCGATGGTCTCGCCCAGGTACTTCATGCACATGGCTGAGCACTCGATGTGCCAACCGGGACGTCCCTTCCCCCAGGGCGAGTCCCACGATATCTCCCCAGGCTTGGCCGCCTTCCACAAGGCGAAGTCCATGGGGTTGCGCTTGCTGGTATCTAGATCCACCCTGACCCCGGACACCATATCCTCTAGCTTCTGGTTGGTCAGCCGACCGTAGTTCTCCACTCGATGCACTGAGAAGTACACTGAACCCTCGTCGGTCACGTAGCCGAAACCGTTATCGATTATGCGCTGCACCATATCAATGATCTCGGGCATGTTCTCAGATGCCTTAGGGTAGTCATCGGCTCGGACCACGCCGAGCGATTCGATGTCCTCGAAGTAGCGCTCGATGTAACGCCTGGAGATCTCTAGGGCATCGACGCCCTCCTCGTTGGCCTTAGCGATTATCTTGTCGTCCACATCGGTGAAATTGGAGATGTATCGGACCCGGTATCCACGATATCGAAGATAGCGGGCCACCATATCGAAGGTTATTATCGAGCGGGCATGGCCCATGTGAATGTCGTTGTACACCGTGACACCACAGGCATACATAGTGATCATGTCATCATTGATCGGCACCAGTGCCTGCTTGCTGTCGGTAAGTGTGTTGTGTACCTTCACCGTCACGGTATCGCCGGCGCTACTAAGGGAGGCGGGCTATTTCTTTTTTATCTCCGACTCCAGGTCGGCCAGTTTGGCTCTGAGCTCATCCACTGTCCGCTGAAGCTCCGAAATGGACTCATTGACAGGATCGGGGATGTCATCGTGGCGCAGGTCCACCTTGACATGGACCCCCTCGCGGCGAACGACCCTTCCGGGCACGCCGATGATGGTCGAGTTCGATGGCACATCCTTGACCACCACCGAGCCTGCGCCCACCTTGACGTTGTCGCCGATGTGTATGTCACCGAGTATGGTGGCGTTGGCGCCCACGGTCACATTGTTCCCGATGGTAGGATGCCGCTTCCCCCTGCAGGCGGTCACCCCACCCAGGGTGACGCCCTGGAACACGCACACGTTCTCACCTATGATACTGGTCTCGCCTATGACCAGGCCTGTAGCGTGATCGATAAAGAAACCTTCACCGATCATTGCCGCGGGGTGGATGTCAGCACCTGTCAATACATGAGATACGTAATTGATCATCCGGGCCCGACCGAAGTTGCCCCGGCTCCAATGCCTGTGGCTGAGCCGATAAAGCAGTACCGCGTGGACCCCCTGAGCGAAGAGCATGGCCTCTTTCTCCGTGCGTATGCACGGGTCCCGCTCCATGGCGATGCGCGCCTCGGACCTCCAGCTCATACGTCACACTTGAAAAGGTCAGTGCTCAAATACCTTTCTCCGGTGTCGGGAATTATCACCGCCACCTGCGACCCGGGACCGAGCTCGCGGGCCAAGCGTAACGCTGCTTGGACCACCGCCCCCGAAGATATGCCGGCCAGGATGCCCTCCCTCCGGACCAGGATACGGGCGCCCTCCCGCGCCTCTGCGTCGGAGACGATCATGATCCGATCGACCACGTCCATG
The DNA here is from genome assembly GCA_030604065.1 of Methanomassiliicoccales archaeon. GTDB lineage: Archaea > Thermoplasmatota > Thermoplasmata > Methanomassiliicoccales > JAUVWO01 > JAUVWO01. The sequence goes on from JAUVWO010000009.1 coordinate 20,456, forward strand.
TCCAGCACCTCGGGCACGAAGCCGGCTCCGATGCCTTCGATGGCATGAGTGCCGGCGACGCCACCGCTGAGCACCGCGGAGCCCTCCGGCTCGACGCCGACCATCAGGATGCTGAGGTCATGACGCCTCATGCAGCGCCCGATGCCGGTGATCGTGCCCCCGGTACCAATACCGACCACCACCGCGTCCACCTCCGGCAGGTCCCTAAGGATCTCCGGCCCCGTGGTGAGTTCATGAGCTAGGGCGTTGGCGGGGTTGCTGAACTGGGAAGGCATGAAACAGTCCCCGGCTTGTGATGCCGTACGGGCGCGCTCCATCGCGCCAGCCATGCCCTCGGTGGCGGGCGTGAGCTCCACCTCGGCCCCCAGCGCCGACATAATCGCGATGCGCTCTCGGCTCATGTTGTCGGGCATCATGATGCGCAACCGGTATCCCCTACGAGCGCAGACCAGCGCCAACCCGATGCCGGTGTTGCCCGCGGTCGGCTCGCTGACGGTCATACCGCCCACAAGAGCCCCTCTTCGCTCTGCGTCATCGATCATGGCCAGGGCGGCCCTGTCCTTGATGGACCCCATGGGGTTGAACGACTCCAGCTTGCCGTAAACATCAGCCATGTCCGAGGTGGTCAGATTGCTAAACCGCACCATGGGCGTGTCGCCTATTGTCTTCAGGATGTCATCGAAGAGCAAGGAATAACCCATCCCCAGAAGACGGTGCATCGTCATTAAGGTTGTTCAAGGTGATCTCGTCTCAATGAGAGTTCGGCTGGACCTGATTCCGGTGATAGATAGTTCATGACCCGGATCGAGATCCGTTAGGCCAATTGATCGAATGGTATCATGAAATAGGGATTGCTTGCTAACAGTGTACTCTGGATCAAGAAAAGAGAGATCACGGAATGTAGGGCACGCTGGCCCCTATTGTGAAGATTTCGAGTTTGGTTATTATCTCAATCGATAAGACCAGCGTTGCGAAGCTCCTCTGCTATCTTGGCCACTGCCACCTCCACATCAGAGGGTTGGCGGGCGCCAGTGCAGACAAGCTTACCGGAACCGAACAACAATACGACGACCTTGGGCACATCGAGACGGTAGACAAGACCAGGGAACTGCTCCGGCTCGTACTCCACCCTCTCCAGACCCAGAGATATAGCCACCGCGTTCAGGTTGATCTCCTGCTTCAGATCAGAGGATGCGACGATGTTCTGGACCTCGATGTCGGGCTCTATTTGGACGAAGATGTCCGCCTTCTCGAGATCCTTGACCACCTGGGCGATGGCGATCTTGACGTCGGCCAGGGACTTGGCCCCGGTGCATACCACCTTGCCGCTGCGGAAGAGAAGGGTCGCAGTCTTGGGCTTCTTGATACGGTACACCAACCCAGGGAACTGCTCCGGATTGTATTCGGAGCCCTCCAATGCATCCTCGATAGCATGCAGATCCAACTCCATACATAGGGAAGAAGAGGCTACGACGTTCTCTATTTTCATATTCGCCATCGATTCACCTGCGAGGGTACTTATAAACTACCTTTTTAAAGGTTTTGACTGAATTTGATGAGAATCAATGTTTTCAGTATATATAGAACATATTATAGAACATATCGAAAAGGATCGTGTCGACCAGTAGGTTCCGATGGCATTCAGATGGATTCAAGCGGATGCGATGCCCATCTCATTCGACCCATGATGATATTGCAAAAAGGATGATGATCGGCTGATGGTGATATTCTGAATGTTCATCACCTCCATTGCTTATCTCGCCTCTGCCCAGGCGACAGTGCTCAGCCATCGAGTCCGCACCATCGCCTATATCGACATCAAGACTTGTTCTGATAGGGGCGATGCAGGCAACCGTTCACAGATGAAAAGAATTGAAGAGTGGGGCCGGGTGGGAGATTTGAACTCCCGTGTGCGGATCTGCAGTCCGCCACATGGCCGCTCTGTCAACCCGGCTCGTATCTCGGAGATTCCCCCTTATTCTATTTCACCTTTTCGCATGCTGGCACTAGGCCTTTGAGGTGAAACCGTTATATGCCCTACAGCAATGGTAGTACGATGCTGCCCGACCATTGCAAGGATGTCTCGATAAGGGAGGTTGATTTTTCCTTGACCGAGGAGAACATAGCCAAGCACATCGTGGACAAAAAGGCCTACACCCGGACCGATCACATGGTGCTTCGACACGGGGATCGGTCCGCAGTCATACGGGTGACCAAGGCGCCGGGCAAGGAATTGTTCAGACCAATAATCGAGCACGAGATATTATCGATGCCCGAGGACACTGTATACGTGGAGGATGAGAGCATTGACATCCTTAACCCGGCAGCGATGGTCGCGCTAGCGAGCGAACATCCAGGCAAGACGGTGGTGGTCCAAGGCATCTTCAACCACGTGTCCTTCGTGGAGGCAGGTATGAGGCCATTGCGCCTGCGGGTGCTGGATACCGTACCACCGTACCCATCGAAGATGTCGGTGCTGGTGGAAAGAGCGATTGCCTCGGGTTATGTCGATCTCCCCATATTGCAGGAGAATGAGGACATCGACCTCAACGACCACGAGCCGGAGGTCACGACGCCCTCGGTCATGTTCCCATGCAAGGCATCCGGATTGCACTCGGAACGGAAGGTATACTTCCTCGATGAGACCCCCAAGATGGAAGAGGACGTCACCCTCATAGGCTGTGACCTATCACAGCGCATCTTCCGATCTGTGTACCGTCGGGATGTCGATCTGATCAACGTGTGCCCCTGGGACCTTATCCCCGATGACGACGTTCCCACCATAGTGAAGTGTTGCAAGATCAAGAACGGCCATCGCATCGATGGCACTGTGGCCGTGGTGCCATGGGGCGCCACCATCCCCGAGGTTGCTGAGGCCATAGTCGCACTTTTCGAATCACTTGGGGAGACCTCTACGACCCCGAGCGAACGCCCGATAACCCTCACCCAGGTCCCCTAATCTACAAAGGGATTCGCCCAACCGGTTCCAGGCATCCACATCATCCGGTTCATCCTCCAGATGCTGACGGAGCAGGTCCACCGCCTGTCTGAGATCGCCAGCGGCCTGAAGGCCTCTTGCCCGATCCATTGTGATTGTCTCCATTTCGATGACCCGTCGCATCTCCTCCTCGGCGTTACCGATGATCACGTCTAGGGCATGACGCGATAGCCATGGATATCGATGCGACAGCGTCTCACGGAACATGGCCACCTCCAGCGGTCGAGGGTTGCCCTGGTCGTCGAACATCGACCGGGCCACCCTTAGACACATGCGTCCATAGGGGACGTCGATGTGATTCTCAACCATACTATGGCACCAGGGTCACAGGGACTTCAGCGCCATGGATCACCTTGCGGGTTATAGAACCCATGAGCGTGTCCTGTAGGAACCCATGGCCCTTATAGCCCATGATCACCGCGTCGTAGTTGGGCGCCATCTCCATGATCACCTCGGCCGGATCGCCCACCTGCACAGATATCACGTATTCCGCCCCCTCCTTCTGAATGACCACGAGGGCTCCGCCGATACGGCTGATGTTCTCGGCACTGTCCTCCTCCAGGATGTTTTTCCAGTCCATGGCCTCGGCCTCGTCCGGCTTCAGGACCGTCAACAGGGTGATCTGGCCGTTGGATGCCTTGGCCAGCATGGCCGCATGCTCGGCCGCTCTGACCGAATTCTCTGAACCATCCACGCACAAGAGCAGATCGATTGTATCGTCACTACCTTCCAAGATCTCACCTTCAGATACCTGAATGTGACTGCCCCTATATCAAATCGGCATCCTTCTCCCCGACGGATCGCGTCGGTATCGACCGAACTCGTTCATGGTGACCAGCTCATCGCCGTGGAACACCGGCCCCTCGGCACATACCCGGCGGCCGTTGATGACACAGGAACCGCAAAGACCGGCACCACACTTCATGTACCGTTCCAAGGACAGTTGGCATGGCACCCCTCTCTCACGGCACAGGTTGAGAAGGAAGTACAGCATGACCTCAGGACCGCATGCCAGGACCGCATCGTAGCGCCCTTCGTCCATCAGTTCACCTGACAGCTGCACAGCATTGCCATGGAATCCCATCGATCCATCGTCAGTGGACACCTCCACCCTGGAACATGCCGCTTCGGCCCGGGATAGGAACGTTACATCTTTGGCCGATCGTGCGCCAATGACCATGTCCGCCTTGGTACCCAAGGACTCGGCCGCGGGCATCACCGCGGCCATGCCCACTCCGCCACCGACCACCAGCACCCGGCCTTCTGGGAGGTCGAAACCGTTGCCGTACGGCCCCCTGACGCCAACTAGCTCGCCGACCGACACGGCAGCAAGTGCTCGAGTGGCCTCGCCAACGGCCTTGACGGTCACGCCTTTGACATCGCCCATGTAGGAGAGCGACATGGGTATCTCATCCACGCCCGGCACCCACACCATAACGAACTGCCCTGGCCTGGCCACCTCGGCCATATCGAACCGGAGGGTGGTGGTGTCCAAGGCCTCCTCGGTGATGGAACTCACCTCCAGCATCTGAAACCTACTCATGGGCCGCCCCTCTCATATCATAAACAGTGGCGTAATCGAACCGTTCCATGAATGAATCCATGCTTCGTACGATCTCCTGGAACACATTCAGACCGCATCGACCAATGGCGCTGCCCACCTGCACCGCCGAAGCGCCGGCCATTATGTACTCGATGGCATCACGACCTGTCTCCACCCCACCAACGCCTATGATGGGTATGTCCAGCGCCTGATGGAGTTCATACACGCATCTCACGCCCACAGGCCTGATGGCAGGGCCTGAGAGCCCCCCGAAACGATTGGACAGCACCGGGCGCGCCGCCTCTGGGCAAATATACATCGCCTTAAGGGTATTGATGGCCACCACGGCATCTCCGCCAGCGGACTCGACCGCGCGGGCCACCTCCACCAGCAGGTGGGTGTTGGGAGTCAGCTTTGCCATCACAGGGATGCCCACAGACCCCTTGACCGCAGCCACTATCACCCGCACCATGTCAGGGTCGATGCCGACCTCCATGCCGAAGCCTTGAGCATGGGGGCAGGATAGATTGAGCTCCACCGCAGCGGCACCGTTGTCCTCCATCCTACCGGCCAAGGTTACGAAATCATCAGGATCGGAAGCGAACAGGGACCCGATCACCGGAACCCCCGATGCCAATGCGTCCGGCATCTCATCCATGAAGGCATCGATGCCCGGTGAGGGCAGTCCCATGGCGTTCAGATAACCCTCATCCAACTCTACCAAGGACGGATTCTGGTGACCCGTTCTGGGCTCAAATCCATAGGATTGGAG
>JAUVWO010000075.1 GCA_030604065.1 Methanomassiliicoccales archaeon
CCTCTAGCACCCCGTAGGCAAACATCGAGCCGGACCCAATGGAAACATAACGATCCTCTATGCTGCCGCCCGCAGCATCCAGAGAGTAGACGTGACCTCCCCTCCGATCGATACCGCCGACTATTAGTCCAACATAGAAGAATCCTTGGGCCCCACCGCCGCCTCGCAGTATGTTAGACACTAATGTCGAGGCTCCTCTTATGGTCATGCTAGAGCCGGTCTTGAGCTTGTGCAGCTCCACCTCAGCCCTTATGTAACGCACCAGCAGCTGGGCGTCTCCCACCATGCCTGCTGTGGTCATGCCCACGTTTTCATCGATCTTGAACACCTTCCGGACGTCCTTATGAGCGATGAAATTCGACATCGTAGCCCTCCTTTCGGAGGCCAGAATCACACCCCCATCGGTCACAATTCCGATGGTGGTCGTACCAGTCTTAAGTTTGTCATTTTCCATAATCGCACCTTCCAGAAAGAGCAGTAAAAGTACTGATGGGTGTGCAATGGAGTCAAGTTTGTTGTTATATAAATAAGTTTTGCATGATAATGAACTGGCCGTCGTCATCAGGTATGGATCATTGGGTAAGCTATTAATGGAAGCAAATTCATGGAAGTATGGGACAGGTAGCGTATAAGTCCATTCCCATGTTAGCACCAGAGACACTGTGCTCCGAACTATTCATAAGGGATGGCCGCGCGTCAGGACCTCCCGCGCCTGCTTGTCCCACCCCCCAGCATCTCTTTTGAAACAGTTGACATGAATAATGCCAGACCTGCTCCTGCGATCGCTCCTGTGATCAATCGTAGTGAATTGAAGGATTCGTATTCAGTGAGGAGTTGCGCACCGCCATCGAGTGCCATAGGCATGAGCATTAACAGCAACAGCAACGGGCTAAATCGGGGGTCGAATAGAATGGCGACTGCCATGCCGAACACTATGCCAAAAATGATGCCTAGATCCCTAGTGCAGATGGGCATCTGGTTCCCATCGACCACCAATGACCTTGACAGCATCTGGTGACAGAACACATCCCCTATCCCATATATCGCACCTGATATGGGATTCATCCTAGATGTCACATCGGCATTGTCTATCGAGCCGACCACCCCGGTCAGGTCACCAGTGGAATTCGATGGAAGGATCGCCACAGACACCAGCACCATTGCCAGAATGATGCTGAAAACGATCAAAAGCGTAGTGTCGGCCCGGAGCGACAGGTCATTGATGTCCCTCATCGAAACAGGATTCCGTGGTATGGTAATATCCTTTCGCTCATCTAAATGACCAGTTCGATAGTAATATCTATCTTCAGGGTCTTAGGAACCACATGGATGGTCTCCCTGAGGACCTTCAACAGCTCAAGAGGTTTCATACCCATTTGGGCCCCTATGTGGTGATCGGATACCGGATGGGATCGATCGCTAGAGAGAGACTGGGCGGGAACATGCAAGCCATCATATTCTCATCACCAAGGCCACCGCTATCATGCATGTTGGACGGCATCCAATTCAGCTCCGGGTGCACTCTTGGCAAGGCGAATCTGATCATCAAGAATTCCGAGCGTCAGAAGGGTCGGTTCATCACGGATAACGAAGAGATCTGCATATCATTGAAGTTCGCGATCAGGGAAAAGATGAATCGGGAGATGACCAAGGAGAATGAGGAGGACCTCGCACTGTATGTCTACGAGGCGGACGAGGATGAACTCTTCATCATATCTAAACAGCAGGTATACAATACTGACAGACTTTTAAAGCTATGATGAAGATGGCCAGTGAGGCGGGAAGGGATATGACCACCCTGAATAGCATATCGTCCCAGCCCTCATCCTTGATGAACGTCGATAAATACGACACCATCAACACCAAGAACACAAGATAAATGGTCATTGTTGTTTCAAGGGGATTTCCATCGACGCCCATCAGTGATGCCATGGAAAGTGTCATCGCAAACACTATCGGAGCTATGAACAGCATAGTAGACCGCATCATATCGCTTATCCCACTCAATCCCGTTTCCAGCCGCTGCTTGAATCCACCCATATCCGATAGATATTGACCTAGATGGATGGCGGCCATCCCCGCTGCCCTTGAGTCCTTCTCTGCCAAGCGGGTGACCGCTTCCAAAGCCAATGGCCCCAGCTCCGTTCCGGCATGAAGGCGATGACCCTCTATGCCATTTGCTATCTTCAGCGACATGGCCTGTATCCGGATGGCCTCTGTCTTCTCCCTGGCCAAGGATTCGATGAGTGGGAATCCTGACATCAATCGATTGCCTATCCGATCCATACTATCGGCCCAGGTCAACGAATCGAAGGACTTACTCCGTTCACCGCCTCTCAGGATACGAGAAGGAATTGCTGCTAGCGGTGACAATAGGGTCATTACGGCCGGGGTCAATTCCAAGTGCAGCATCCATATAAAGAAAAGAACAGTCAGTGAGGATGTGATGGCAACGAATGCACCCACCCTGACCCTAGAGGAAACGTACCCTCCGGTCCTGAATGGGTTCTTATTCACTATGCTTCGAGCAAAGAGGAGGCCGACTGGCATTATCATACACAACACCAGTACCACTATTCTGAATGAGCCATCCGACCCTCCATAGTCAAGTAGTGGCATCATCGTCACCAGGATCATAGGGACCATTATATTGAGACTGAAAATCACCATGAAAGGTGTCTGCAGAGAGGAGAGAAATCGATCCATCCTCTCTTTCAGACCCTCTAATAACAATCCGTTCGCCCTGTCGAGAACGGTCCGAGACATTCCAGGATCAACCTCGTGCACCGAACCCATCGCCATGGCCAGGGATCTGGCGACCGGTCGATTGGCTGAGGATATGGTACCGAGAACAACATCGATAGCACTCGGAGTGTTGATCTGCCGACCTGCGATAGAATGCCATCCCATCATCCTTAACCTATTGGAAAGGGGGCCGTCCGTGTTCGAGACAATGAAAGATACCGCTTTCTCCAATGAACGATCGGTCAACAGGGAGATCGTCAGCAGCCCCATTATGATGGGGGAGTCAATGAGCATGCGCCCTTCTTCCAGAGCGTATCGTCTCTCAGGTCTTCGTCTCAGAATTTCCAATACGATGAGCGGAAGAAGGAGAACGAACAATATTGCGGCCGGTAACAACTCTGCAGGGAGGCCCGTTGACCAGAGTACGATGATCAAAGCTATTGACGCCAACGAAGCTATCGCGAAACCTCGTCTGGCTTCATGGGATCCGGTTTCAAGATGCATGAGGCGTTTCCACTCAGCCGTAGCCGTTCCCCCATCGATTGGCCCGTTGTGGGTTCCAGGTATAGAGAATCGTATATTGGTCTCAGACATCCATCGGCACCCTCCTTGATGTAGAGTGTATTATATCCAGGGCCTCGATCGCCGGGTCATCTTTCAATGGGAGGCCATGCAAGGCATCGGTCATATGAAGGTACCAACGGATCGAGCATAGTGCCTGGGCAAGAACATCATCAAGTTCCACGATCCCACGAAAGAAGGCGACCCGGGCAGACAGATCGACCTCGATGGCATTAGAGGGTCTTCCACACCTCATGGACAGCCTTGCTATCAAATCCCGTACGCCTTTATCGGTCATGGCGTTCTCGCAGATGGCCGATGGTGATGTTCCAAGTCCGATGAATGATATGGGTGGCCCTTCGATCACCGACTCGATCGCCTTGACCTTTCTAGACCTGCGCCCCTCACCGTTGTCATCTAGCGACATGGTTACAACCACGTCGGTTGCAGCGAACGAGGTGGCGCCCACATCCAGATCGTGGACCATTCGTGCCATCACCGCTTGGGCTGAATCGCCATGAGCCGTGCCCATGACACAGGACCCCGACCTTCCGGTCCTCATGGCCTGATACAATACCTTGGCCTCCCTCCCTCTTACCTCACCTATGATCAAGGCAGACTCGCCCATTCGTAATGATGTGCGAATGGCGGCCTCATAACCCATCCCCCGATTGTCCGTGTCATCTCTAGCCATGAACGACTGAATATCAAACCCCGACGATCTCATAGTGAGGACCGGTAGTTCGAGGGTATCCTCAATAACCAGTACCCTCTGTTCCATAGGGATCTGTTGCATTAGAGCAGCGAGCAGTGACGATTTACCAGACCCTCTAGGTCCACACACCAATATCGATGCCCTGCTCTCCACTAAGATCGACAGTAAAGCCGCATCCTCCGGTAATATCGTGCCGTTCCTGACCATCAAGGCTAGATTCCATGGTCGCGATGACCTTCGTCGGAAGGCCACCGCTTGCCCGTGAGGACTTAAAGGGGGCCCTACCAAGGTTGCACGAGAAGATAGATACGGGACATCGATCTCCAGTACCGGATCCATTTCCGAGAATGGACGGCCGGACAGGCAACGCAATCGGCTAGAGATCGCCGTCATGGCATCAATAGAGGTTATGATATTGGTGTCACACTTCCATATTGAACCGTCACCGTTCCAATCACCCAGGGTGATATGCACCCTGGCGCCTTCAGGGGGTGCATCGATATATAGGTCCTCGACCAGAGGCTCAAGAAGTAGGTGTTCCAGTACACCGAAGCCGACGGTGTAACGGGACACGACCTCGGCGAATCGTGAGACCTCCGCCTCCTGTAACCCGGTATTTCCTCTCAACCATGCTTGAGCCTCTGCCCTGACGTAAGTTCTCATTCCGACATGATCCATATCCAGGTCCTTTGGAGGATGTGAGATGATATGATCGATACTGTTTGCTACTATGGCCCTCCCTTCGTCATCCAGCTGGAACTCCCATGGGATGAGTTCCAACCTCAGAACGCCTGCACCATGTATCAGACGTTTGGTGCAATCCTTCTCCCCCCACAGAGATAGCACCTCAGGCGTTCCCCGAAGGGGCTCGACCCGGCATCTTGCGAATCCTGGCCGGGTGGAGGCATGCATGCATACCCAGTCCCATAGATCCTTACGGAGGTCAGCGTCCTTTGGTAAAATGGCTCTTAAGACCTTAGGCATGATCGATCCCCTCCGACGCTCCGATGTCCCCTCTCAATACGGAAAGTGCGTCCTGCAAATACTCGATCCTACTGAGCGATGTGCTTATGCATTCCTCACATTCCTTACCAATTCCATCAGTTTCCCGGATCATATTGAAGGCGGTGGAAAGTGAGACAGCTTCAAACACATCAAGACGGGAACCGAAGACCGTGCTTGGATTGATCGGGCACCGGGAGCAACCGTCACGGTCGGTAGGTCTTAACGAGAAATCCCGACGAGCAGCCTCCATGTCGGCCATCCGTCTCAAGGGCCACATGTATCGGGAATGGAGGTGAACCTCTGTGGTCAAAGATAAGGTCAATGACTCCGCTCCCGGTTCCTCGGAGAGCGCCATTACCATGCATCCAACGCATTCCTTTCCTTCAGCTCTACCAGCAGATCGACACGTACCGCAATCCAAGACCATGTCCGTTCCCACTATCTTTATATCTGGGGAAGACCGGGTCCGCCGAAGTCTTGACAGCCAATTCAATAGGTTCATCGTCGTGATCCCTGACAGAGGGATGAGGGCATGGAGGAACTGAATTCCGATTAATTGCAGGCTACAAGCCTCAAATACAATGTGCATTATGGCTGAGCCATGGAGGTTCTCGCACCTGCTGGTGACATGAATTCCCTCAAGGCGGCCATACTTGGAGGGGCCAACGCCGTCTACCTGGGGGGGCGCAGCTTCGGTGCCAGGGCCTTCGCAGGCAATTTCAATGATGACGAGTTGGCAAGCGCCATCACCCTGGCTCATGAAAATGGGGTGAGGGTGTATGTGACCGTCAACACTCTGGTCAAGCAGTCCGAGATCATGGAGCTTGAAGCCTACCTATCAATGCTTCAAGACCTGGGCGCGGACGCGGTGATAGTTCAGGATCGTGGAGCTATGGCCCTTGCTCTGAGTCTTGGTCTAACGGTGCATGCCTCCACCCAGATGGGGATCCATTCTGTCGATGGGGCGAGATGGGCAAAGAGGCAGGGCATCAGCAGGGTGATATTGGCAAGGGAGCTCTCCCTTGAAGAGGTTGGCAAGATCGCAGAGCTTGTCGATATCGAATTGGAGGTCTTCGTCCACGGAGCCCTGTGCTACTGCATATCAGGCCAATGCCTGTTCTCGTCGTTGGCTGGGGGTAGGAGTGGTAACCGCGGTATGTGTGCACAGCCCTGCCGACGTCACTATTCATTGCGCGATAAGAGGGGACATCTCCTAAGCACAGCGGACCTGGCTTCCATGGAAGCGGTCCCGGAGCTGATGAGGATCGGAGTGAGCTCGATCAAGATCGAGGGCAGGATGAGGAGTGCTACCTATGTCCACCTGGCGTCCCGAGCCTATTCTCAGGTTGTACGAAGGGCACGTTCAGGAGAGCGACCGCTGCTCACACCAAGGGACGAGGAGTTGCTCAAGGTGGCATTCAACAGGGGTACCACTGGAGGATATCTGCTAGGTGAAGAGGTGATTCAGGCACCCCATCCTCAGGATCGAGGTTTGACAAGGGGGGAAGTCACATTTGTTAATGGCTCCGCCCTTCAGACATTCCCCGAGCTGGGGGCTGGAGATGGCATCACACTTTACGATGGTGAAGAGAAGAAGGGGGGATTCCTTCTATCCGAAGATGGGGTCATGAGAGCCCCCTTCATTCTAAAGGATGGCAGGTACATGGTCCATAAGACCTACGACAAGGATTTCCCAGCGATCGAGGAGGCCATCACTAGGATGAGCGCCCCCCATTCCCATGCTCACAGACCGAAGGCGAGCCCCGCGTCCCCGAACCTTGGACGATCATCTCGAGAGCCGGACGTATCCGTCTACGTTTCCTCCCTCAATTCACTGGAAGCAGTGCTGCCCTATGCCGACAGGGTGTACTTCGAACTGCACCGTCACCAGGGCCTTGCCACACAGCTGTGTGAAGATGTTGGAGTGGAAATGGTGCCGATCCTCCCCCGGTTCTCCTTCGAGATACCGGTGGTGGAGTCGAAGGCGGTAATGGTCTCTACGTTGGGTCAGTGTCATCGTTATGCCGATAGACGTTTGTATGGACATTATTCGATGAACGTCATGAACGATCTTAACGTTCCGTCGCTGTACCAGACGACGCTTTCATTGGAAATGAACCGCGATGAGCTTGGAATATTACTCAAACGGTTCAAGGGGCGGGTCGAGGTCATGGCATTCGGGCGCATGGAACTGATGGTGACCAGGCATGAACTTGGAGAGGGGACGCTCATCGATAGCTCCAGGCGCCGATTCCCTATCAATCAGGACCGCTTCGGGCTATGCCACGTGTTGAATTCCGTTGATCTGCTACTCTTGGACAGCTTGCCAGAGCTTGCTAGGATGGGCGTTGATTCCCTAGGTCTGGACCTGAGACGAAGACCGGCAGGGCTTTGCAGTGTTGTGACCAAGGCCTTCGCCGAACGCGACATCGATCAGATGTCAAATATTCGCCGTAGCGTGGGCCCG
>JAUVWO010000023.1 GCA_030604065.1 Methanomassiliicoccales archaeon
CACGCCGCCATAGGCGGTTGCCGGCGCCATGGTATCATGGCGATCACCGCGACCGATACCGCACCGCTGGCCGGAGCCCAACGGGCCAAGTGCGAACGTCGTTATGGGGCCAGACCGCTCCATGACGCTGCTGGCCACGAGGCCGGGAACCGCATTCTCATGGGGCAACTGGTACGGCAGTTGGCCCAGTACGATCGTGGGCTGGAGCCATTGTTGTGTTACTATGCGGATCACTACATCCGTCTATACGTCAGGTTGACCGAGGGCGCAGCCAGAGCTGACGCGTCACTGGGGATGCTGGCGATGCTGCGCCGTGACGAGGCCGGATACAGTTTCGCCTCAGATGGCCAGCACGGACCTATGTGGACAGGCTCCCTAATGGACCCTGGACTGCTAGCGGCGATGGATGTCGATGAAGGATTGGCCCAGCCCCGACGTTGTGAAAAGGTCCTGACCACATGGCGGCAGGAGTTGCAGTTGCCAATGTTCCTGGACGTCAATGAACTGGCATCCGAGGCGAGGACGTCACCGCCGCCCATGGAAGTGATGCTGGCGGTGCTGAATGAGGTCGGACAGGCGTCGCGCACCCATTTCTCACCCACAGGCATCAAGACAGACGTTGAGCGGAACGAGGCCATCGGTCTGCTTCGCTCCTTGTCAACTACCCATGACTGAAGTCATGGGTTTCTTTGCACTAGGCGTTCGTGACTGCAAGGCTTATTACCCGTCCGGGGAATGGAGTTCCTGGTGGAATGATGGAGGACATGCTGCAGTTCATTCTGGATCGGGGGCGTGAGCTAGGTGCTGGCTACGTTGAGGCGAGGCATCATAGGGTGGAGGCGAGCGAGGTCATGCTCAAGTCGGGCACCCCGGAGGCTTCGGCGAGTTCCCAGAGTACCGGCATAGGCATGCGGGTGCTGGTGGATGGGGCCATGGCCTTCGGCGCCAGCAATCGCAACGACCGACGCTCGCTGGAGGCGGTTCTGGCACGGATGGTGCGGAGCGCCCGAGGCGCATCGGAACGTCGAACTGATCCCATAGAGTTCGCGGATGCGAACTTGGGCATCGCCAGCTATGAGATCCGTCCAAGGGTCAAGTTCACTGACGTCGAGGTCGCAGATAGGCAAGCATTGCTAATGGAGGCGGACCGCAGCGCCGTGGAGGCGATAGAGGGCACCGGGGTCAAGCTTCCAGGAAGATACATGTCTTTGGAGACCGAGGTCACCCATAAGACGGTATGGACATCAGATGGTGCACGGGTACGGTCGACCGTGCCCCGGGCCAGCATGTTCGCTGTGCTGACCGCCGCCGGTCCGAGCGGCAGTACCCAAAGGATGATCTCTCTCGGCGAGGCCAGGGGGTGGGAGTGCGTGGAGCGTTGGGATCTACCTAGCACTTTGGCCAAAGAGGCCTCCACCCTGGCGGCGATACTCGAGCAGGGAAAGCCTTTCCACGGTGGATACATGGATGTTGTATTGGGTCCGGAGGTCGTGGGCCTCATAGCCCATGAGTCATCAGGTCATCCAGGTGAGGCAGATCGTGTCCTGGGGCGAGAGGCGGCCCAGGCTGGCGAGACCTACCTTGGCAAGAACGATGGCGGTCGCCGGGTGGGTTCCGACCTGGTGAATGTGGTCGAGGATCCGACGCTGCCCTATTCGTTCGGTTTCTACCTGTTCGATGACGAGGGCGTTGCTGCGAGACCAAGGAATCTGATCCGCGATGGTGTCATCGAGGAGTTCCTGCACAACCGGGAAACGGCACGGACATTCGGTGTCGCCAGCAACGGATCCGCACGAAGCATGGCCTTCGACCGGGAACCGATCGTGCGTATGAGCAACACCTTCGTTGAGCCAGGGGATCATGGTCTAGATGAGATGTTGGAGGACGTCAAAGATGGTGTCTACGTTCGAAACTTCATGGAATGGAACATCGATGACCGTCGCTTCAATCAGAGGTAGGTTGGACTGGAGGCATGGCGCATCGTGGATGGTGAACTCCACGAGCGGGTGCGCGATCCGAAGCTGGAGATGACCACCACCGCCCTGTGGGGTGCGGTCGATGCTGTGGGAAAGGATCTGGAGTTCAGCTCGGCCCATTGTGGAAAGGGGGATCCCATGCAGGGGGCTCCAGTATGGACCGGAGGTCCGCATCTGCGGCTCCGTGGGATCCATATGGGAGGGCCCGCATGAGGGCCGAGGATGCGGCCCGGGCCGCGCTGGACAGGGCCATCGGCGGCGGGGTCACCGATGCCGTGGTCACGGTGAGTCGGGTGCGTGAGACCATGGTCCGGTTCTCTGACAATCAGGTGACGGTGGTCAATGAGCTCGACCTGGAGCAAGGATCGGTGTTCGTCACCATCGGAGCTCGCAAGGCCGCCGTCGACATCCCGGATCTGAGGGCTCGTTCCATAAGGGCAGCGGTGGACGCTGCCCTGTCTCTGGCCAGGTCAGCATCGGAGGGGGACGCTCGGGTCCCTCTTCCATCAGGCCCGTTTGACTATGATCCCCTGCTGCTCGATCAGGGAAAGGTGGATGGCCTCGACGCGGTCGACCTGGCCCATGTCGCGATATCATCGGCACTGGAGGAAGGCGCCTCCAGGGTGGCCGGTTCCATGACGGTGAGGGATGCCGACACGATCCTTCTCACATCTGGAGGGGTGGATGCGCGAGTTCGAAAGCCGTTCTTGGAGATGTCTGTGCGGGCGTTCGCCGCCACCGACGCATCAGGTCATGGACTATCGGTCTCCGGCTCCCCTGCGGTGCTGGATCCTGCTGGAGCAGGGGCCAGAGCAGGGCGTCTAGCCTCGCTGTCGATGGAGCCCATACACGTGGACGCAGGCGAGTACGATGTCGTGCTGGATACAATGGCGTTCGCAGACGTGGCCTCGCAGCTGGGGCGCATGGCCTCGGCGTTCATGGTGGATGCGGGCATGTCATTCCTTGGCGACAAGCTAGGTCAGCAGGTGGCATCGGACATGGTGACCATCATGGATGACCCAACGTTGGTAGGCACTCCGGGGTCCACACCCTGCGACATGGAAGGCCTGCCATCGCGTCGGAACGTCATCGTTGATGATGGTGTTCTACACACCTTGCTACACAACTCGACCACCGCTGCCCGTCATGGCACCGAGTCCACCGCCAACGCTGGGCTGGTGGCCCCGCACCCGTTCAACCTGGTCATCGGCAACGGTGACCAGGACATGGACTCCTTACTGTCCCAGGTCGATCGGGGCATCTACATCACCAATGACTGGTACCTACGCTATCAGAACTATGCCACAGGTGATTTCTCAGCCATACCTCGGGATGCCATGTTCCTGGTCGAGGATGGGGCCATAACCTGTCCGGTGAAGGAGATGCGCATGTCAGATAACATACTAGGCATGCTTCAGAGGGTGGAGGGGCTGACCCGGGAGCGGGAATGGGTGCGCTGGTGGGAAGTGGATACCCCAACACTCACGCCTGCGGCGCTGGTGCGGGGATTGCATATGAGCAGATCGACGATGTGATCAGTGGGAGGCGCCGCTGATGCGGTAGCCTTCCAGGTCCAGCGACACATGCTGGAAGCCTAGATGCTTCATTCCCTGGACCAGTTCCTCTCGGCACGATATGGCCAACGCCAGCTCGTCCTTGCCCACCTCGATACGGGCCATGCCGTTATGATCCCTTACCCGTACGACAATGAAGCCGGCGTTGCGCATGAGCTCTTCTGCCCGGGCGACCCGTCGCAGCGACTCCCTAGATAGGCGGGTATTGAACGGGATCCTGCTGGCTAGGCAGGTCTCCTTGGATTTGAATGCGGTCCTCAATCCCAATTCCATCGACAGCTCGATCACGTCATCAGTGGTGATGCCGACCGATTCCAACGGCGCTCCGACTCCCAGCTCGTCCCGGGCCCTTCGACCGGGTCGGTCCTGTTCCACATCGGATGCGTTGTCGCCACATAGGATGGTGTCGATGCGCTCTCGCTCGGCGAACTCCTTTATGGCAGAGTACATGCGCAGCTTGCAGTGGTAGCATCTATCCACACCGTTCGTCATGATATCCTCGGCGTCCAAGTGCCTGGTGCCTATGATCTTCAGATGGGCGTCGATCTCGTTGGCCAGCAGAATGGCATCGTTCATCTCCGAGGTGGACATGAGCCCGGTGTCGCATAGCACTCCGACCACGTCGTCTCCCAGGACCTGGTTGGCCACATGCAGTAGCAGGGTGGAGTCCATCCCCCCGGAGTAGGCGATGGCCACCGTACCCAGATCTGAAAGGCCGTCCTTGAGCGCTCTGAGTTTGTCCTCTAGGGCCACGGCCTCTCAATCGGACTCATCTGATTTTAAATTGATTGCTCAACATTGAAATACGCCTCCGCAGATGGTTCCCCATGGACGTGCGAAGTGTCCTTCAGCGCTATCATGATGGCGGGATCGATCTGGATGAGGCCGAGAGGCTGTTGCGTCTAGATCACTTGAGACGAGTGGGCGAGCACACGGTCTTCGACATGGCCCGGGCACTTAGGCGGGGCATACCCGAGGTGGTCTATGGTCGTACCAAATCGCCGGAGATGCTAAGGGAGATCGTTGCCGCCCTAAGGGAGGATGATAATATAGTGGTGGTCTCCCGCGCCTCCGAAGCCCAATACCAGGCCCTATGTGAGATGGACGGTCCAATGGAGCATGGATCGCAGTCGGGCACTATCATAATAGGCAAGCCACCGGAGGGTCGGGGATCGATAGGCATCATCACCGCTGGCACGTCCGACATCCCAGTGGCCGATGAGGCTCGCATGGTCGCCAGGGCCATGGGCTGCGATGCTCTGTGCCGATACGATGTCGGGGTGGCCGCGATCCACCGAATACTGGGGCCGATCCAGGACATGATCGAAGCGGGCGTGGACGCCATCGTGGTCGTTGCAGGCATGGAAGGGGCGTTGCCGACCGTGGTCTCCTCCCTCAGCAGCGTCCCGGTCATTGGCGTTCCCACCTCTACAGGCTATGGTCACGGTGGCGGCGGTGAGGGGGCGCTGATGTCCATGCTCCAGACATGCTCGCCTGGGCTGGTCGTGGTCAACATCGACAATGGCATCGGTGCCGGCACCACAGCTGCATTGATAAGTCGCCGGGCAAGGAGGTGAGGGATGCCCCTGATGTTCACTCCATTGACCGAGGCGGATATAGAGCAGAGCATCGACGCGGCTCAGGAGGCCTGGTCGCGGATGGCCTCTCTGGACATAGGCCGCCCGGTGGCCTATCCCCGAAGGACCGAGCTTATCGTACGCGCCTATATGGACGCCGACCCCGAGGGCAGCGTGGTCGCCCGCCAGGACGGCAAGGTGGTCGGTAACATATTCTGTCACGCCTGGGGGGACATCGGCTGGATCGGCCCTCTGGAGGTCGAACCGTTCAGTCAGGGACAGGGCGTAGGCACTCGGCTTCTGCGCCACGGCATCGCCTACCTACGACGTTCCGGATGTAAGGGCATCGGCCTGGAGACCATGGCCAACAAGGAGAGGAACCTGCGTTTCTATCGCGCCGAGGGCTTCGAAGTGGTCGGTGAGATGGAGATGTTGGAACGTTCCATTGATGGAGGTCCGATGCCCATCAGCGTGGGGGTGGCGGGAAGGGAAGAGGTGGCGGGCATGGGGCCATGGCTGCGTCAGGCGTGGCCAGCGACGACCCTGGTGCCATCACTGCTACAGTCTTGCGATATGGGCATGGGGCGGGTGCTTCTCCATCGCGACCAAGAAGGGGTGGACGGCATGGCTTTGGTCCATACCTTTGAGCGTGAGACCGGCAACCATGCATCGATCAGGCTGCTGTTGATCCATCCCGATTGCGTTCAGCCGGAGTCAGCGTTCACCGATCTCATTCGAGGGGTAGAGTCATGCGCGAAGGCATGCGGCAGGAACAGTATGGTGGCCCGATTGTCCAGTGATGGTCCGGCCACTGGTTGGTTGAGTTCGATCGGATACAGGTCCTATGGGTCGTCCACCCGCATGGTGCTCGGGACCCTGCTGGATCCGTTGGCCCCGTGCATCCTGAGTTTCGCCGGATGATCAGCGTCGCCGGGTCATGTATATCTGCAAAGCAAAGATTCCCGCCCCGCAAGCGAGTATCAATGCGATCAACGCCAGAGATGTGCCTTGGGATACGGGCTCCAACATGATCCTGCCTAGGTCGGCCGCATCCACGGTCACCGTGGTCTCATGGAAGCCGTCGGCGGAGACGGTGATCGTGTCCTGATCATAGAAGACCTGCAACGAGAACGATCCGTTGGTGGCAGTAAGCGTCTCTTGTGAGTCGCAGCTTACCTTCGCCCCTTTGATCGGTTCGTTGTTCGCATCCACCACGATGCCGAACACCGTAGTGTTATCCACCGCCCCAGCCACTGGCACCATGATCAGCAGTGTGATCGATAGTATCACGAGCGCCATGATGGACCTCATGGGCCCATGATGAATGAGGTGCGATATATCCATTGCTCAGCATCACGTTCGGTGGCGGGTTGCAAAGCTTGATATAGAATCAAACGGAGTCGGAACAAGGATGTCTGTCAGCAGGGCCCAGGAATGGTTCGACAAGGCCCTCTCCCAGGCCAGTAGGGTGGATGGCTCCCTCTGCGTCCTGTGCAAGGGCTCGAAGAATCTGTGCGGCAAGGACGTATGTCCATTGATGATCAAGTTCTATTCCAAGAGCCGCACGGCACGTCTGATAGACTCGGCGGATCTAGCTGGTTGCAGTCCCCCTGCTGTATTCGTTGGACGATATGGATACCCCAAGGTGGATATAGGCCCTCTGGTGCCCCCTGAATTCGGTGACACCACCGAGATGGATACCCCCGAGATGTGGATGGGCAAGAGCATCCAGGAGATAGTCGATTTCCGTTTCCGTCTGGTAAGGGGCAAGCACCGGATC
Source organism: Methanomassiliicoccales archaeon (assembly GCA_030604065.1). Taxonomy (GTDB): domain Archaea; phylum Thermoplasmatota; class Thermoplasmata; order Methanomassiliicoccales; family JAUVWO01; genus JAUVWO01. Next base: position 6,908 of record JAUVWO010000023.1, read on the forward strand.
GATGCCAGGGACTTCCACAAGGGTGGACGCATCGTGGACCAGACCCAGGAGATCGCATTATCTCAAAGGTTCATAGAGGTGGAGTCGGAATTCACCAAGAGGCCCAGGGGTCGGATAATCCTGGACGATGAGATCCAACCCTTCGGTCCGTCAGCGAGGTTGGAGAAGCTGGAGATCGGCAACACCAAGTTCGACAGGCACATGGAAAGGGCGTTCTATGATACAGACCACCGGGCAGCGGAAGCGGTGAAGGACCTCCATTCCCAAGGTGTCAAGGTGTCGCAGATACAGAAGGCGTTCTCGGTGGGTACGCTCGGTGTGGGAAAAAGACGAAGATTCGTGCCCACCCGATGGACCATCACCGCGGTGGACGACATCATCGGCAGATCGATGCTGGAGAACACCAGATACTATCCAACGATCGACGACTTCCGAATATACGACTGGGAGCAGCTTGACAATCGCTGGGTGGTTCTGATGATGCCAATGTCCTGGCGGTACGAGCTCATCGAGGCGTGGTATCCCAACACCACCTGGAATCCTATGGGCCGCGATATTTACCTGATATCGTCACACGAGTTCTTCAAGGGACGGAAGGAGTATGCCGAGATCGGCGGTTGCTACTATGCCGCTCGCATGGCGGTGAATGAGCTTCTGACCGAGGAGCGTCGTCAGGCCGGGGTGGTGATCTTCAGGGAGGCTCATCCAGGTTACATAATGCCAGTAGGGGTCTGGAACGTAAGGGAGAACGTGCGAGAGGCCCTGAGGCAGCGCCCCCATCGATATGAGACCCTGGAACAGGCCCTGGTCCATCTGGAACGGCGAATGGACATTCCCCTTTCTCGCTGGAAACGCAATTCGGCGGTGCTGAAGGACCTGACCACCCAGAGGAGACTGGATGACTTCATTTGACCTGTTCTCCTATGACCAGGGGGCGAGACCTGGGCCTGTGAAGGGGGTGAGAGTACGTAACGTCAAAGTCAGCGTGGCGCTGTCCCCTAGCCGCCTGCCCGGGCTCGACTTCGCTCTCAACCCCTATGCGGGATGCCAGCATGATTGCATCTACTGTTACGCCCCTCATGTGGCCGATAGGGCCAGGGCCGACTGGGGCAAGGTGATCGAGGCTCGTTACAACCTGCCCACGTTGCTCATGCGGGAACTGAGGCGGAAGCATGGCGTCATTGGTCTGGGCACCATGACCGACCCGTACCAGCCGGTGGAGTCCCGTTACCAGCTCACCCGAAGGTGCTTGGAGCAGCTGTCCCGATATCCGGTGAAGGTGAGCGTGCACACCAAGGGTGACATGATCAATAGGGACATCGACCTCCTCCGTGACATGGACTGCGATGTGGGGATCACCATCACCACAATGGATGCGGAGCTGGCGTCTCAGATCGAGCCCGGGGCCCCCCCTCCGTCGAGGAGGATCTCCGCTCTGGCCGAGTTGAACCGAGCCGATGTGCGCACCTACCTTTTGCTGGGCCCAGTGTTGCCACTTCTGGATCGGGAAGCGGTCGTATCATTGCTGCAGGCGGTGGCCGATGCCGGTACCGTCGAGGTCATGCTCGATCCTTATCGGGACCGACCAGGTGTGGAGGGCATGTTCTCCCGACTTCCGTTCCTGGAGGATGAGCGTCGACGCACCAGGTTCCTGTTCGATCTGCAGTCTCGGAGATTCCAGATGGAGGTCTCGGCGACGATCAGGGAGGTCGGGGATGACATTGGCCTGGAGGTCATCGACGCATTCTAGGGCTCATGACGAATTCAATGGTAGAGGACCATTATACTTCCGCTTGTCATACAGATCGATATCATCGTATTACAATTGAACGGGGAACCCGTAACCTTAATTAGTCCATTGTTGACATAGGATGGGATGGTGATAATGCGATGGTATCCATACCCAACGAAGTGATGGAACTGTTGAACGACCCCAAGGTCGTCAAGGCACTTTCCACGAATGGCGAGGATGGGCTGCACACTGTTGTGCTGGGAAGCATCATAGCCCCCAGCCCAGACATGATCGCTTTCGGTGCCATACTCATGAAGCGTTCCTCCACCAACCTGGAGTCCATGAAGGCCAAGGGTGAGGAGGTCTCGATCATCGTGGCCAAGGAATTGGCCGCCTATGAGATCAAGGGGAAGATAGGAGATTTCGTAACTGCTGGCCCATTGTTCGATGGCATGAATGAGAACCTCAAGAAGATGGGGATGCAGGCTAGGGGGGTCTGGACCGTGATGCCCACCGGCATCTGGAATCAGGGCGCTAGTTACGAGGCTGGTAACAAGATCGCCTGATCTTGGCGTCATTGACACCTTTAAACCGGGGTGATCAGGGCCGTGACCCCGCAAAAAACGGACCTCGCCCCCATCTATTTTATATCATATGCGTGTTCGAGGTCGATGTCCCAACCTGAATGGGTGGTCTTTCTAAGGCAATTGTTATATAGAAGGACTAAAATACCGGGACAAAAGGAGGACTATCATTGGCCTACGGAATGGGAAACCAGCCAGTTATCGTGCTCAAAGAGGGCACTGAACGAAGCAAGGACAAGGAGGCCCAGTTCAATAACATCGCCGCTGCTAGGGCCGTAGCGGATGCCGTCAGGTCTACCCTGGGGCCCAAGGGCATGGATAAGATGCTCGTGGACTCGATGGGTGACGTGGTCATCACTAACGACGGTGTGACCATCCTGAAGGAGATCGACGTACAGCACCCGGCCGCGAAGATGGTCGTTGAGATCGCTAAGACCCAGGACATCGAGTGCGGTGACGGCACGACCACTGCTGTGGTCATAGCCGGGGAGCTCCTCAAGAACGCTGAGGACCTCATCGAGCAGAACGTGCACCCGACCGTCATCTCCAACGGTTTCAAGCTTGCATCCATCAAGGCACTAGATGTTTTGAACTCTATGGCCGTCAACACCACTTCTGATGACATTGAGATGCTCAAGAGGGTCGCACTGACCGCTATGACAGGCAAGTCGGTCGGAGGACAGAAGGACTACCTGGCGGAGCTTTGCGTGAACTCTGTGCTCGCCATTGCTGAGAAGAAAGGCAAGACCTATCTGGTGGATACAGGCAACATCAAGATCGAGAAGAAGACCGGCGGGTCCATCGATGACTCCGAGCTCATCCAGGGCATCGTCATCGACAAGGAGAGGGTGCACCAGAGGATGCCCAAGAGCATCAGTGATGCCAAGATCGCCCTGCTCAGCTTGGCCCTTGAGACCAAGAAGACCGAGGTCGATGCAAAGATCAACATCACAGACCCCACCCAGATGTCCATGTTCCTGGCCGAGGAGGAGAAGAACCTCAAGTCCATGGTGGACAAGCTCGCCTCTACCGGCGCCAACGTCGTGTTCAGCCAGAAGGGCGTTGACGACCTGGTGCAGCACTACATGGCCAAGGCAGGGATCTACGGCGCTCGCAGGCTCAAGGCCTCCGACATGGAGAAGATCGCCAAGGCCACCGGTGCCAACATCGTGGGCAACATCGATGAGATCGACGCTGCCGACCTAGGCAAGGCTGAGATCGTGGAGCAGAAGAAGGTCGGTGACGAGGACATGACCTTCATCACCGGCTGTGTCAACCCCAAGGCAGTTTCCGTGATCATCCGCGGCGGTACGGAGCACGTGATCGACGAGGTCGAGCGCGCCCTGCACGATGCCCAGAGGGTCGTCGGCGTAGCCCTGGAGGACGGCAAGGTCGTCCCCGGTGCCGGTGCCCCCGAGATCGAGCTGTCCCTCAGGTTGGCCGACTATGCCTCCACCGTGGGCGGTCGTGAGCAGCTGGCCATCGAGGCCTTCGGCGATGCCATGGAGATCATCCCATGGACCCTGGCCGAGAATGCTGGTCTAGATTCCATCGACGTCATCATCAAGCTCAAGACCGCCCACGAGGGCAAGAGCCACAAGAGCTATGGCATTGAATTGGAGTCCGGCGAGGCCAACGACATGATCGCCATGAACGTCATCGAGCCCCTCAGGGTCAAGACCCAGGCCGTTCAGTCTGCCACCGAGGTCGCTAACATGATCCTCAGGATCGACGACGTCATTGCTGCCAGGCGCGCACCCGCCATGCCCCCAGGCGCTGGGATGCCTCCGGGCGGTATGGGCGGAATGCCGGGCATGCCCGGCGGAATGCTCTAAGAGCAAACCACTTCCCTTTCTTTTCATTTTTTTCATCATATGGGCTTCTCATTCTTCAGGTTTCAGATACAAAGTTATAAAATTCCCACAGGTCCTAGTCCTGATTTATGCGAGAGATAAGAAAAGTAGGCGCCCGCGCAAGCGTGGTAGCCTCTATCGCACTGACCCTAATGCTCATGATATCCATAGTCCCCATGGGGGTGCAGGGATCGGCACAGCCGGTGGTCCTGCAGGAGGGCGACGGCACCGCTATGGGTATGGAGATGGATATAGGCAACATTCTGGATGACAATCTTGACAACATCACCGCCCTCATAGAGAGCATGGGTGACGTGACACTTGACCGGCTCGAGCTTGACGGTGAGGCCGGAGCTTGGATGCTCTACGAGGTCACCGACGTCACCAGCACTGAGTATGTGGTGGAGATGGAGGCGGCCATGTTGATCGATATCGAAGGTGGCATCGCCGTCACCGGTGAGATGGATGACCCCGGCGATTACATTGGCGCTTGGGACGAGGACCCCGACGATGTCATACCCCGTTCTGAGAGGACAGTCTCCATCGATGTGGACGTCGAGATGGGCCTGGTGGTCGATGTCACCATGACCCTGGAGAAGAGCACCTTGGCCGTGAAGAGCATCGAGATCGGTATGAACATGGCTTCCCGCGGTTCATTCCAGGCAGTGAACATTCCTAATGAGGACTACGACTGGGAAGGGGACAATTGGACCATGTCAGTCTCCTATGACAACTACGACGTCTCATGGGATGCGGTCATCGACCTCGGTCTAAGCTTGGACTTCGACCTGGCCATGGACCTGTACCAGTTCCCCTTCGATGTGAATGATCAGTGGACCGTTAGCTCCGACGTAACCATCAATGGTACCATGGATGGTTTCGTGGACATACGCGGACTGCCCGAGGACGTCGAGGATGACATATTCTCCGAAGAGATCCTCGAGGAGAGTGGCATCACTGAGTTCCCCATCGAACTCCATCAATTGGTCATTGATGAGGGCGACCTGCAGATATCCAACGGCACCATGGAATCGGTGACCATGCCCCTCGAGCTCGACGTCGAGTGCACCGACATGGAGACCCTGACCATCGGAGAACAGGACATCCATCTCTACTTCCTAGAGATCGATGAAGAGGTTGAGTTCCTCTATTCCTCCAGCATAGTGTTCCTGGAGAGCATCACAGCGATGGAGGAGCTCATGGAGGACCTCGGCGGTTCCGAGCTCATCGACATCGTGGAGATGATGGAGGAGGCCGGTATCGAGATGGAGGTCATGGACCCCGCGGATGGCAAGATATACATCGATGAGGCGAAACAGTTCGAACAGGATGTGGCCGCTGAGGCAGAGGCTGATGAAAGCACAACCGATGACATCCTCGACTTCTTCCTGAAAGCCCCATACTACGGCATAATCATGGTCGCCCTCTTCTTGCTGGTGATCGTGGCCTTCGTCGTCCTGAAACGCAGGTAGAACACACACCAAACCCCTTCCTTTTCATTATATTTTTACACGATCGACCATCAGAGTTATGTACCACGTTCGATTAGGAGCGCTCGATATCATGAACGATCCTTTCGAAGCGAGGAAAGCCCTCATACACACCACCATGGGGGACATCACGCTGCAGATGTACAATGACATGCCCATCACCGCTGGCAACTTCCAAAAGCTGGTGGCCGAGGGTTTCTATGACGACCTGACGTTCCACCGGGTGATCAAGAAGTTCATGATCCAGGGTGGTTGCCCCAAGGGCACCGGGACCGGCGGGCCGGGATATGCGATCAAGGATGAGTTCGTGAAGGGGCATCCCAACTTCCGCGGAACCATGTCCATGGCCAATTCAGGCCCCAACACCGGTGGAAGCCAGTTCTTCATCAACCTGGTCGACAACCTCTATCTGGACTGGGACAACATGCAGGCCCCGCAGGCCAAGCACCCGGTGTTCGGTGAGGTGGTCGAAGGCATGGAGATCGTTGCTGCCCTCGGTGAGGTGCGGACCGACAGCATGGACCGTCCGGTAACTTGCGTCAAGATAATCAAAGCGGAGCTCATCTGAGCCCGTTCGAAACCTTTTAATTGTCAGACGTTTCTATTGTTCTTGTCAGCTATCATGCTCGAAATCGTCTGACGCATGTCACAGTGATATGATGAAGGCCGCCATTTACTCCCGAGTCTCCACCGAGGATCAGGCCAAGGAGGGGTTCTCCCTCGAGGCCCAGCTGAAGCGCCTCAGGGCCTACTGTCGCGCCCGAGGCTGGGAGATCGCGGGCGAGTTCGTGGATGACGGACACAGTGGGCGCAGCGTCAAACGGCCGGCATACCAGGAGATGATGTCCAGGAAGGATGGATGGGACGTGCTCCTAGTCCTGAAGATGGATAGGATCCATCGCAACTCGATGAACTTCACTCTCATGATGAACGACCTCGGCGAGTGGGGCAAGGAGTTCAACTCCATGCAGGAGAGCTTCGACACCACCACCGCCATAGGTCGCTTCGTCATGGATGTGATCCAACGCATCGCGCAACTGGAGAGCGAGCAGATCGGTGAGAGGGTCAAGGTGGGCATGTCGCAGAAGGCCCGTACCGGTCAAGGGTACCTGGGATTTCCGGAGCCCTATGGTTATCGGTACGATGACGGCGATCTCAAGCCATACCAGGGCGAGGCGGACGTTGTGAGGCGCATGTATGACATGTACATGGAGGGCGAGTCATTACAGAGCATCGCAGACAGCCTGGATCAAGAGGGAATACCATCGAAGCGCGGGGGCTCCTGGAGCAAGCAGGCGGTGTCCAAGATACTCAAGAATCCTCTATTTTGTGGATACAAATGTTGGGATGGCACCCTGCGGTTAGCAGAGCATGAGGGATTGGTGTCCGTCTCACAGTTCAATCGGATCCAGGGTATGATGGGCGAGCGTGCCCGAAGTCGCCGTTGTGAGAACGTCACCCTGGTGTCGCAGGAGCGGGCGGACGCCTGAATCCATCAATAAGGCGATCGGATCGAAGCCTTTAATGTCAAGGATCGTCACCGGCGGTCATGGCCAAGGGCGTCATCGTGCGCAAGATGTGTAAGGATGGGATGCTCCAAGCAATCGCCGAGGGATGGAGCTCCGGTCTCAGGTATGGCAAGGTGTTCATCGACATACTCATGAACGTTGATGGCGTGTGATTGGTCCGTTCTGAGGCCAGGGAACATTCCGCTGTGCCGTGGTGTTCGAACAGGGCACGCTCGCCCCTTACTGAACTGATCGTTAGGATGACCAATGTCGAGATGGAATGAATGGCACATGGCCCTCTTTGAGATGGACATGGTAAATATAAATAGGAAGAATTATATTATTTCAAACATGGAAGGAGGAGCACCCTCTCCCATGGATCCCATGGGAGGAATGTCCGGCCTGTACGCAAACAAGGCCGCCAGGCCCCTGCTTATCATCTATGGCATATTCATGGTCCTTCTGGGACTGATGGTGTGGTGGATACCGGACTTCCTTCAGACGTTCGTGGGCCTCGTTTTCATCTTCCAGGGCATATTCATGATCATCGGATTCTTCACAGTGAAGCCTCAATGATCCTTTGGAAGCTGAAAGCTCAAACCATTTCTTTTTCGATTTTTCAACAACCATTAAGTCGTTCTTCATCGGTGGACCGTTGATGTCCTCCTGCGTGCGGGTGAAGATGACGGTGTGTGACAAGATCACCAAGGTATGCGTCTCTTTGAGGGACGACGGCGATCTGGATGTCAAGGTCAGGAGCAATTGCGATCATGTGCGCCAATATGCTAACGGTCTGGAGGTCATATCCATACAAGACGTGACCGAGCTTGGCGTGAGTCGCCTGTACGAACCGGAGAGACGTGCCAAGGCATCGGCAACATGCCTTGTGCCATCTGCCATCATCAACGCCGCCTGGATGGAACTAGGAATGCTGTCGCGAAGTCGGGCCATCGAGTGCGGCAACATCAGCATCGAGTTCCTGGATGAGTGACATCCTCGAATAACGATGAGGATTGTGTCGGATCCCCGTTCCTTCTTTATTCTTGACCCGAGGTAGTCCAACGGGATCGGATCGGTCGCTCCCTCTACTTGGATAGGACGAAAGCTCCGGGGTCGGAATCCAGGCCCAGATAGGTATATGTGTCCAGGTTCGTCACCTTGCCAGACATGCTGTCCCCAGAGATCGTGAACTCCCACAACTCCCTGTGGCTCCCAACGCCTAGACCCATAGGGATGTCGATATAGAACTGGATCACAGTGCTGTTCCCGACCCCGTTGAATTGAATATGTTCCTCGACAGCTGGCAAATAACCCGGTGGCCCGACATCCTGTTGATGGGTGGGGTATATGTCCAGGATCCCGCTGACGCTGTCACCGTCCCGGGTGAAGCTCAGCTCGCAGGTACCTGTGATCCTCGAATCGCGCTCGCCATAGAGGTCGAGATAATAGTAGGTGCATGTGCCGTCCCACTCTTCGTTCTGGTTAAAAATGATGCCCTCATAGGAAAGGACGGCCAGCATCACGACGACGACCACGGCGACCACCACTATGGCAGACTGCTTCTGGGTCAGGCCATGACGCCTGGCGGGTTGCTCGTCCAGAGGTGGCGATGAGGTTTTCTGAGGTCTCGGCAGGGCCGTTTCGCATCCGGGGCAGAGATCGAGGTCCGGCGACACCGGTATGCCGCAGCTTGGGCATATCATCTCCGACATCGACGTCGTCTCGGGTGTTCCATTCGCCTTATTGGAGACCAAGCTGTTAGCAATGACAATGATCCCGAGCAGAATGGCCGCTATGATCGAGATCTGACCGTTGCTCGTGGTAACATCGATCGATCCCATGAGATATCCAGCTATGGCAAGGGATATCAGAATGATCCCAAGCACGATCCCGACCACCTGTTTGCTTTTCATCTCGAGGACCTCGACATAAATATTGCCTGAAAATCGGCAGCACACAACTTAAAACTTCCTGTGACGATCCATATTGGAAGAGGGTTGGACGGATCCAACGCAAGAACGATGAGTGCATCTATATCAATCACCCCGCATATCAAGTTCTTGGATGAGGGTGGCTTTATACACCAGGGTGTCCACCGAGGACCAGGCCAAGGAGGGCTTTTCGCTCGATGCGCAGCTTGAGAGGCTGCAGGATTACTGTGAGGCCCAGGGTTGGGACATGGTGGCGACATACGTCGATGAAGGCCATAGCGGCCGCTCCACCAAGCGTCCTAGTTACCAGCGAATGATGGAGGAACGGGACCGGTGGGATCTGATACTGGTCATGAAGATGGACCGTATCCACCGCAACTCGAAGAACTTCATGTTGATGATGGAGGATCTCGAAAGCTGGGGGAAGGACTTCTCGTCCATGACCGAGTCTCTGGACACATCCACTGCCATGGGGCGGTTCGTAGTGGACATGATCCAGCGTATAGCTCAGCTGGAGAGCGAACAGATCGGTGAACGGACGTACATGGGCATGCGTCAGAAGGCGGAAGGTGGTGATGGTGTACTGGGTTTCAGGGTGCCTTATGGCTATCATTTGATAGGAGGGTCG
>JAUVWO010000074.1 GCA_030604065.1 Methanomassiliicoccales archaeon
CACGATCAGGTCGATCCAGATGAGATATTCGCCCACGAAAGTGACCGGGTCATCACTGAAGTCCTCGCCCAACAGAGGTGGTATGACGGTCATCAATCCAATCGCCAAAGCGATCACTGCCAGCATGCCTATTGCCCCCTTGCTGCGAAGGTGCTTATCCAACTCGTAACGGGTGACGATGCCGGTTTGCACCATGTCCGAAGGTATGGCATTATCGGTCACAGCATCACCTTGACTCCTTGATCATCGACAGGTAGAACGACTCGATGGGATTCCCATTCTCGTAGAAGGACACCACCCGCGCCTGGGCATCGATGTGTCGAAGCGTTTCATTCAGCGTCTCCCCATCGCCCTCCAATTCCAGCGTAACCTCGGTAGGCGATATCCGCTCCACCGAGGGGTGACCGAGCAGCCCATCTATCATGGAATCATCCATCGGTGCAATTGTACGCACCCCTATGCGCATGGTCCCTTCCAGCTCACGCATGTCCTCCATCGATGACTGATACACTAGCTTTCCGTTGCTCAACATGGCGACATGATCGCACACCTCCTGCACCTCGTTCAGCAGATGGGAGCTCATGAACACGGTCAGGCCCTCGTCCCTCAGATCCCGCAAGACCTGCCTGACCTCCACCATGCCCCGAGGATCCAGACCCGAGGTGGGTTCATCCAGGATCAATATTGACGGTTCGCATAGCATCGCCTGGCCTATGGCCACCCTCTGCTTCATGCCCTTGGAGAACTGGCCAATAGGCTTCCTTCTGACGTCGTCCATCTTCATGATGTCAAGGACCTCGGTCGTCCTTTGGCTTATGTCACTACGAGACATGCCACGCAGCCGGCCAATATACGCCAGCACCCCCTCTGGGGTGAGATATGAGTAGAACTCAGGAGTCTCTACCACCGCACCCACATTGATCAGGGCCCGCTTGGGGTCACTGACCACGTCAACACCATCCAGGTAGGCATTGCCCTCACTGGCCGTGGTCAGGGTGGTAAGCATCTTTATGGTTGTGCTCTTACCCGAGCCGTTGGGTCCTAGGAAGCCTACGAACGACCCCTCCTTGACCCTCAACGTCAATGAATCCACCGCTCTGAATCCACCGTAGTCCTTGGTTAGGGACTCGATGACTATTGCATCCGACATTTGCATCTCCTCAGGGATCGGTAATGCCGCATCCCTGATATTGATGACCGCGGGACTTTGATATGAACGATTCCAGACCAGTGTTGGCATTAGCTATGGAGATGAGGTCATCTGGATCCAATTCCTGACCTTAGAGGGCCAGATGATCCAATTGGGTTTATTAACAGTCACGTTGATACGATTGCAGCCCGTATCGGCCTTCAGTACCTTTGGTCCCGAACCATACATTAGAAGTAAGTCCGATGCTCAGTGCAATGGGAGTGAGAAAATCGGCGCCGAGTACCGTTCGAGCAACATCATTATACAAAATATCCTCGAACGCATCATCAAGGATCCCTCGGACGGTGGGATCGTGAAATCGAACCTGGTGCGGAGCTGCGGCCTCAAAGCGTCCACGGCGGAGAAATACCTGACCAAGATGGAGACCGCCGGATATATAGAGTCAGTTGAAGAGCCGTGGGGCGAGCGTTCTCGAACCCGTTTTCGGATACTTCCTCTAGGGATCGAACGGTATAGCTGGTTCATGAGGATCAACGCGGAGATGAAGTGAATGACGCCCAACTTGGATATCGATGACCAGGATGATGTCATCCAGGGATACGCCTCGAGGGAGAGGGCCCACATGCAAAGGAGTCTGGCCCTAGGCATGGTGCTCATTGCCGTCAACATTCTTAACATAGCCTTCATGATCACTCATATCGATCCTGGCTTCCGGCAGCGGGATTTATTCTTCCTATCTCCCCCACCGTTCCTCCTGATCCCTCTTGTGATCTCACTCATAGTGCAGTACCATCTGCTCCGGCGGCTGGGTCAACGGTTTGGATCGATGCGGGACAGCGACTCCAGCTTCACTGATTCGCTCTACGATATGGTGAACGCTGTCATCCGGCTGAGGCGCTGGATGGCAGCGGTAATGGTGCTATTGGCGCTGTACCTGCTATGGGGGGCGTCGGTACTGCTAAAGGTGTCGCTTCTGGATGAGTACCCAGAACTGCGTGTCGGCCCCATGATATTACTCATCATCATCACGCTGCTGCTGGCCTGCGGTTACATCATAGACCAGATCTGGGCCTGGCGGCGGTGGAGTCGGAAGCTTCGGCGGCTTGAGAACATGGAGCGAGCGGTGTGCGAAGAACTGGGCATCGATGATTGAACAAGAGTATATCATCGATGGCGCCCATTGCGATGACATGAATGAGCGCGGCTCATTGACCGGCATCGCGGTGGGTACCCTCGGTGGGTTCGGACTAGGATTGCTGCTAGGCAGCGAGTTCCATGGGACCTGGGCCACTCTTCTAGGCGCATCTATGGTGGCCATCTTCTTGGCGAGCATGATCCTGCTCTTCAGAAAGGGTTGATGGTAAGGAATTGGAATTTGAGCCGCTGAGAGGTTATCATCGACCTTGAGGGCAGTGAGTGTAATGAACGATCTTTGCGGCGATAATGCCATCGACATCAGTCTCGGGGAGCAAAAGAAGGCCAATGCCCCAACACCACGATGAGGGATAGATCGCGATCCACTGTTTGAAATTGCAACTGTGATCGTGTCATTGCGTTCTTCTTGGTCAGGCCCACATGCGAAGATGGCCAATGAACCTGTCCAACGCCTCAGCGGTGACCGACCGGGACCTGTCGTCGTCCTGATAGCCCACAGTGACGGTCATCCTACCGCAGAAAGTGGAGGCGACAAGACAGAAGCTTGGCATGTATGTGCCTGGGTAACATATATAGGCGTCCTCGATGCCCTTTATTCCAGGCAATTCCATCAGCCCTGGATTGGATACGAACACGTCGGCCAGACCATTACGTTGAAGCTCTTCCACACCAGAGACCATCTTGGCCAATGCATCGCCGGCGGGATCGCAAGCGCGTTCCATGGCCGCCTGTTCCAATAGACCTAGGCCATCGACCTTCATCGATCTGGTGATGGTTGCCACTGTCGCGAACGCCTCTGACATGCCCATCCCTTGTCTCAGACCCATTGGGAAACACAGATTGGCCGATTGATTGCTGAATATTCGTTCGCCAGGCGCCAGGTGCCGCCTTAGGTCTACGGGGAAGAATATATCCTTGGTTCCAGTGAAGCCGGTCAGACCGACCATGGCCAGCGCGTAGGCGGCCAGGATGGCATCGTTGACCGTGCCGCCCTCGGCCTTGACCCTCATCTTAAGGCTTGTCACATCATCCTTGCTTAGCACCACTCTATGAAATGTGCTGGGGGCGTCTGATACGCCCCATGTTCGTGGCCACATGGGGTCGACCTGACGCATGGCAGGCAACGGCCCATGGGCCTTGTCAACGGTCCAGGATACGTCTCTGGGCTGAAGCCCGCTAACATCAGATGCACTGCCTGGGCGATCGTATTCACTCATTAGCATGGCAACGAGGGCCTTGAGACCGCAGGCATCGGCGGCAGCGTGGGCCATGTTGATGACCGCCACATCGTGTACTAGGGTGCGCAGCACCCGTACCCGGAACTGCGGTGGGCACCCGGGGTCCATGGCATGAGCAACATGAGGGTGGTAGTCCCCATCGGTCACGACGATGACCGGCACCGCGTCATCGCCCTCTATGCGGTCCAGAAGATCCCAGTGAGGATGATCGTCACGCACCAGACGTGATCTCATCACTGGGATCGCGTCCAAACACGCAGATACAGCCGACCGTAGCTGGCGCTCGTCCACCCGGTCACTGAACTCGATGACTGCACAGATGGTGGCGTCTCCCATGCTGCGCACCGAGTCGCAGAACAGGTCCAGCGTCGAGGCCGGTACGGTCCGCATGCCCCGGCCAATGCGTCCATTGGATATACAAGATATCCCTCCCGACATTCGAGCGCCATCAGTTTTTAAGCCACCAGAGCTCCAGAACTGTCCAGGAGGCTCGTGAGATCCATTTTCTCATCTGGTGCGATGTGACGAAAGCAATCACAGCGGATATACCATGGCCGATCCCATCTGGATAATGAACGGGGGGCAGGCGAACGCCTGTACCTATGATATCATATCAGACGTTCTTCTCCTCCAAATAGGATCCATGGAACGAAGCATTGCATTATATGATGATCAACGAGAACGATGCATGGATGTGCCAATCGGTCGAGGAGTCTCTTATCAAAGCCTGGCCTGCTCCCTGATCACCAGACCGAGGCCTATCAACCTGAAGCGTATGGCCCTTACAGATCGGCCCAGTTCCTCGGCAATGATATCTATACCCCATCGCCGGATCTGAACATGTCGGTCAGCCTGCGGCCCTCCTCATCCACCCAGCGCTTGCCAGCGTTCGTTGGCCTCGCCTTCACGGCACCGACCACCACTGCGACCGGTGGGGGATGCTCATGGGGACTGCGGTCGGCCACCTCGCCTTCGGTCCGGTGCAACGCCCGCGCCATGTCCCCAGTGGTCATGCCTGTGGCGGTCATGCGCACCATCCGGACATCCTCATCGGATTCCCAAGGAACGAAGGCCCGGGGGCGATCCTGTCGCACCAATCGAAGCCATCCATGGATGTCCATGGACCCCTGTACCTCTGGAAAGAGGTCCTCGTCGACCAACAACACATGATCCGGTTCCGATGCATTCATCTCCATCTTTATGGCTCCCCGACTCCGTAAAAGCTCTGACACCCTATGATCCAGAGTCGCCATGGCATCATCCAGTGCATTCCTTGGATCCTCCCGCCCATCTCTGGTCCTGTTCATACTCAAGGATACGATGTCGCGCACCGTGCGCAGCTCGTCGATGGCCATCAGCAATCCATCCATGGCCAGTGTTCTCCTATCCACATGACCTATACGACCTACGCAATGCTCGCAAACAAGCTCATCAACCAGCACATCTTCGATCGTGTTGTCACAGAACCTGCATCGCAGGTCCACATGGAATATCTCCTTGAGCACAGATGAGAGCGACCCCTCGGCCGCATCCCTATGCAAGCGCCCCTCATCATGCGCACTGTTGCAGATCGGACATACATTCACCCAGTGATGATTCCCATCATCCCTCTGAAGGTAGCGCAGGTTGTTGTTGGCGATCCGATCCACCAGCTCCCCTCCCACCAGCGAGAGGAAGAGGGCCTCAGCCAGCACCACCAGGAAGGGGTGTCCACAGTTCCAGCATCCTTTATATCCCATGACCGCCCGGACCTCGACCATGCCAACGTCGACTTGATCATAGGAACATGATAATGCCTTATAGATGTAGTATGACCGCTGCCATTCCATGGAAATGTGCCATGCGTTTCACCTAGTCCTCAATAGGACGTAGGCGGCGCTCGCGGACCTTCCAACCACAGTTGAAACAATGGCGATCCCCTATGAACACCAAGTTGCCGCATCGCGGGCAACGCCCCATCACACTGGCCTGATGACCGTTAACAGGAATGCCTACCCCATTGGACTCATTCTGAGACGCTGTTCCGATGGAGGGGATGTTTTCCTCATCATCACCTCTGGACCTCGCCGTAGCCCTTTGCACCCGCACCATTATACTGATGAATATGACGATGAAGAATATGAGCATGGGTAACATGGGGCTTATCGCCTCCCAAGAGAAGTCCCCAGAAGACGTGAACACGACCAAGAAAGATATCAATGGAACGGCTATGAATATGCCCATGAACAGGAATATCACCAAAGCGACCTTGCCACCTCCAGGCATTGGAATCGGGGAGCCTTGAGGTCCGCCATACGGCCCTGGTAGTATTCCAGAGGTCATCGAGATGGGGATTGCAACTTGAGTGATATGAACGTTCCTAACGCAGGCTGGTCTTTGAGGAGGGTCTAATCATATGATGCGATGGATCTTCAATAGAACTCAATTCAAAGAGCTTACGAAGTCAGCAACCTTCTGCCGCCATCCTTCCTCCAATGGGCCCTTCATTTCCTGGACCTGGATGAACAGCGGTTCCGAAACGCACTGGTTGCCGCGGGACTCCATGTAGGTCATAAGGTCGTTGGCTGGCTCGGTGGGTGTAAACTTGTTACCGTCGATATCGGAGGCATGGGTCACATACAGAGCGTAACGCCTCCCATTGAGGGTTTTTACGAATTTACGCGTCTTCCTGACTATCTTACCCATGCGGATCGGGGTCCCCACCACCAACAGGTCCGACTCCGGCAGGTCATTCCGACCGCCATCCCTCACCTGCACCATGGTGATCTGATGCCCTGCATCCCCTAGCAGCGACGCCATCTCCTCGGCCACCATCTTGCCGTTGCCATAGTAGCTCATGTATGCTATGCAGACCTTCATGCGATCGCCCATTCTGAAAACCAACTCACCACTATTAAACTGTAGCTCCGTCCCGTTTGCTGGGAACATTTAAATCTTTTCCATCAATTCTCGGAATGATGGAAGCAGTCGTTTCCGGACATGCCCTAACTTCATTCAGAAAGTTAATGCTGGTCATGCGGATCTCCTACACCCTGCCATTCGTGATGGCCTCATTATCAGGGGTGGCCTATGGCCTGTTCATTGGAGGCAACGCCTGGCTGGCGCTCCTGATACCAATGGACGTATTCGTCCTAGCAATGTTCGTCAACTTCTCCAACGACTACTTCGACCACCTGAGCGGAGTGGACGAGATCCGGTTCCGCAAGGATGAGGAGAAGATGAAGGAGATAGATGAGGTCGTCAACCGAAGCTTCTATTGGGACGGCAACTCATTGGACAACGGCATCATCACCGAAGCCCATGGAAAGCTCATCATGATCATACTGGTCGCCGGTGCTGTGACCGTTTCGCTTCCGATCGTGTACATTGGCGGATGGATCGTGATCGCACTGGGACTGGTGGCCCTGGGACTTGCGTTCCTCTACACCGCACCGCCTGTGAACCTCGGAGCCCATGGCCTAGGGGAGATCGATGTCCTTGTCTCATTCACCATGATCGCTTTCTTCGCCTACTTCGTCATGGTGCCGATCTTTAGCTGGGAGATGTTGCTGTTCGCCACCATCACTGGCATTGGGGCCATGAACATGCGGATCATCGACCAAGTGTCTGGATATGAAGCCCATCTAGCTGTCAAGGAGCGTAATCTCTGCTACCACCTGGGGCCGGATCAAACCGCAAAGGTGGTCAGGGGCGTGATCGCGGTCACCGGTATGATGACGGTGGCCATGATCTGGTTCAACGCCTACAATGCGCTGCTACTGCTCGCCCTGCTGCCCGGACTGAAAGCCTGGAGGGATCTGGGGATGAGGGACATTAAGCTCTGGTACATGAGACCGGTGCCCAAGGTTCTAGGCATCGTTATCATGCTACAAGTGCTGTTCATCCTTTCGTTGACGTTGCGAACCGTCCTGCCATACTGAGTATGGTGCCTATGTTGCCACGGGAGATAAGGCGGTACTCACGTACCGCATCGAACCCGCACCTGGCGCAGGACTCCTCCCCCCTCATGGGGCAACCATTGCAGTGGGTGCCATCAGGCATCACGAACTCTGACACCC
>JAUVWO010000086.1 GCA_030604065.1 Methanomassiliicoccales archaeon
ATTCAAAGGACGCACTGAAGTTCGGCCTGAAAGCCACGGCCTTGATGAAGACCGAGACCGACCGCATCGGCAAGGAGTACGGGTTGAAGATGACCCTGGAGCAGACCCCTGCCGAAAGCACCGCCTACCGCTTCGCCAAGCTGGACATGAAGCACCACCCCCTACAGACCTCGACGGTGGTACGTGGGAACAAGGGCCAAGGAGAACTATACTACTCCAACTCCACCTACATGAACGTGGGTGCACCGCTATCACCGATCGAGAGGGTGAAGCAGGAGGGCATGTTCCACCCGCTGATAGAGGCCGGTGCGCTCACCCACGTATGGTTGGGCGAAAGCAAGCCAGCGCCTGAGAGCATAGCCGCCTTCGTGAAGAAGTCGTTCTTCAATACCCAGAACGCCCAGATCGCTTTCAGCCCTGAGTTCACCTCATGCCTCAACTGTGGCCGGACCAGCCGCGGACTACGGGAGAACTGTCCATTCTGCAGCTCACCGGATGTCGAAGGCATTACCCGGGTCACCGGCTTCTTCTCCAAGATAAGCTCCTGGAACAAGGGAAAGATCGGGGAGCTGAAGGACCGCGCCCGGGTCCGCATCTGAAACCCCAACCGCCTTCGGGCGGCCCCATCCCATCTTTTCACTCAGTTCAGACGGGGACCGATTATCTGCCACAGTATCAGGAACAGTATGGCGAAGGCCATGAATGTGGTCAGCTGTCCCACGATGCGATCCCGGGACTCCTTGGACGCCCCTTTTCGCAACCTAGCAACCAGGGAATCCATCCAATCATTGAATAGGAATCCGCCGTCCAATGGCACCGCGGGGAGAGCGTTGGTAAGCCCCACCATCAGATTGATCCAGAATATCCAATAGCAACAGTTTGCCAGCATCCAGAAGGTGCCTGTGTCCATGCCGGTGAATATACCTCCGGGGACGAACAGCTGACCGATCTCATTGGGAACCGGTGCCAGCCCGGAGAACGGGAGGGCTATGTATCGCAGCGTTCCGATGGCATAGTCAGCGAATGAATCGGCACCGGCGAAGGGGTGGGCCAATGTCTGCTGTATGAGATCAGGCGTGGTGACCCCGGCGCCCAGATAGGCGGAATTGATGCCCATCATACCATAGTCCTCGAAGTCCGGCCCTATCAAGGAGGGATCTATGGATGATCGATAGTTCTTTCGAGATGTGAGTGTGATGTTGTCTATATACGGCACTTGGTTGTATGTCCCGCTGACCTCATCATACTTGAGCATGGTCAGCTCCACGGTCTCCCCTGGCACGGTGGCCTTGAGAGCATTGGTGAGGGCGTCATTGTTCCTTACGATCGTGTCGTTGATCGAGTGGATCATCATGTCGCTCTCGACCCCCGCCTCCTCAGCGGGCATGCCTGAAGACACCGAAGTGACTACCACTCCTGAGAAAACAGTGGCGTTCCACAACTGACCAGAACGGGAGTACTCGACCGTTACAGTGTTCCCCGGCAACGGGGCCAAGACCGAATCGAAGTCCTCCAGACAGTCCATGGTCATTCCATCTATGGCCAGGATCTGATCGCCAAAGTTCAGGTCGGCCATGTCAGCCGGCCCTCCGCCCAGACTGGAGACCATTACCGGAGCATGGCTCATAGGCACCGCCGTGGCCACCATGCCCATTGTGAACAATAGTACGAATGCCGTTGCCAGGATTATGTTGCTGCCCGGACCTACGGCATACACACCGGAGCGCTGCCTCTTGTTCGCCTTGGTCAGCTCATCCTCGTCAGGCTCGGCGAATGCGCCCAGTGGGATCATGGCCACCAGCAGGCCCAAGGCCTTCAGCCGCATGCCGTTGACCCGGGCCAATATGCCATGGGCGAACTCGTGGACCACGATGGCGACGATCAGGCCCAGAATGCCGTATCCGATCGGTATGATCGGGTTTATCCCAGGGATGCCCAGTATGAGCTCTGGGGCCGGCGCCTGATCTGCCGGTATCGAAGGAACGATGGTGGCCTCCCAAAGCAGCAGCAAGACCATGGATACCATGGCTGTGGCGCATATGACCTTGGATACGGCCGCGTAGGCCAGCCACCATCGCTTAGGTCTGGATAGCCAATCGATGGCCTTGAGTCCCTTACGTGTCCTCCACATTATGAACGGACCCCATACCGTGATCCCTCGAGACTTGAATCTCTCGTCACGGTGGATGAGCAGCAGCACCGGTATGTAGAAGGCCAGTAGTATGAGGAAAATGAAGATGGCGTCCATATGGTATACCGGGCCAGAATCAACAATACATATTAAAAGGATTGCCGTTCAATGTCGGCTCCAGACGCTCTCGTCGATGTCTCCGTAGAGGTCCTCCACCGGATCGGGCTCCTTTATGACCTCATCAACTATGGCGGCCATTCTCTTTATCTGATCCCCTTTGAGGATCCAATAGTGTATGCGCCATAGCTTGCCCTTCCTCAGGTGAACCTCATCCTGGGTGGTGGTGAGGAAGCCCTCCTCCTCCAGCATGTAGAACACATCGCGATCGTTGGAGGTGAGTTTGTTGTCAATGACCGTATCGGAGAATCCGAAGAAGCTCATCAGGTACTCGGCGAGCCCCTGCACCTCATCCTCGCTCATGCCCTTCTTGCCCACGGTGTTGCGCAATGCCCTTGTGACCTCTTCCATGTTCACGACTACCAATCTTTTCCCCCCAGTGTTTTTTACCGTTCGTAGTATAAATAACGATTGATACGCCAGACATCATAGACGAATCAACGCCTCACCCATACCCACCAATAGATGATGACCTCGGCGACCCCTAACGGGATAAGAAGGACCATCACGGTCAGCCATATCGGGTGGGATTCCTGGACATGGTATGCCAATTCCAGTGTGAACAACGAGTCTATGAGCACACATAGCACTCCATACCAGTACCGGGATAGATCTTCTCGGGCCCATTGGGCCCAGGTCTTCTCACGATACCGTTCGGGAATGTCAGGGGGAGAATCATCGTCCTCCGGCCCATTCTCGTGACTGGGCAGCCTCCTTTTTCGGGCCATGTCATTTACTCTTTATCAGGTGACAGGCCACCATGTGCTCGTCGCCAATGTCTATAAGCGGGGGCTCATCCACATCACAAATGGGTATGCGGAACCGGCAGCGGGTATGGAACCGGCACCCCATAGGCGGGTTCACCGGGCTGGGAACGTCACCACTCAGCACAATGACCCCCCTCTTGTAATCCGGATCGGGCACAGGTATGACCGACAGGAGCGCCTGTGTGTATGGGTGCTGCGGATCGTCGAATATGGCATCCTTGGGCGCCGACTCGACGATCTTGCCCACATACATCACGTTGATGCGATCGCACATGAACTTGATCGTACTGAGATCATGCGAAATGAACAGGTACGTGAGCCCCATTTCGCGCTGGAGATCGTTCAGCAGATTGAGTATCTGAGCCTGCACCGAAACGTCCAATGCGGACGTTGGTTCGTCCAGGACGATGAACTTGGGCTGCAAGGCCAGCGCCCGGGCGATTCCTATGCGCTGTCTCTGGCCGCCGGAGAACTCGTGTGGATACCGATACAGGTGCTCCTTATTGAGGCCAACACGATAGAGCAATTCAGTAACACGTCTCTGGATTGCATCATTGCTGCCCTTCATGTATAAGACATTCTCCGAACTCTTCATGACCAGGTGGTCAGCGTCCGACAGCTTACGGAACTTGGTCCCATTCCAGACCATGCGGCCTTCAGGACTGTTCCACACGTCGCCGAGCCTGAGGTGTCCTCTATCCGGCTTCTTGCCGTCATATTCATGGAAATCGTCTGGGACGGGGATGCCATGCAACCTCATTGGCTCTCCAATTATGTTCTTGATCAGCATCCGAGGGTTCAACGAGGAGTATGGATCCTGGAACACGATCTGCATGTCACGACGTAGACATCGCAGCTCCTCGTCGGTGCGGGCTGAGAGGGCGAAATCCGCCCGTATCGCATCAAGCTGCCGCTCGATCGTGATGGCATGATCCTTCTTGCCCTCATTCTCAGCAATGGCATGGGCTTCCTCAAGCTCAAGCAACTTCGCCCTCTCTTCCAATGGCAAATAGAAGTATACGAAGCCGTCAGTGGGCGGAATGAGGTTCAACATTGTCCTGCCTGCAGTGGTCTTACCACAGCCACTCTCACCGACCAGACCGATGGTCTGCCCCTTGCGTATCTTGATGTCGATGCCATCGACGGCCTTGACCGATTCCATGGTCTTCTGTAGCAGCCCTCCCCTTATTGGGAAGTATTTCTTGAGGTTGCGTGCCTCGACCAGGTACTCGTTCATCAGTTCTCACCCTCCTTGTAGAGATGGCAGGATATGAAATGCCCAGGCTTGACCTCCACCTGTTCCGGTTTCTGGGCACGGCAGACATCCAGGGCAAACTCGCATCTAGGATGGAAACGGCAACCCTTTGGAGGGTACACCAAGTTGGGCACGTTGCCCTCCACTGCATCCAAGATCTCCTGCTTCTCATTCATCCTCGGGATCGACCTTATCAATCCCTTGGTGTACGGGTGCAGGGGCTGCTTGAATATGATGGTCGCGGGAGCTACCTCTACCATGACCCCAGCGTACATGACTCCGACCCGATCGCAGGTCTCGGCGACCACGCCCAGGTTATGGGTGATCGTGAGGATCGTGGTGCCCAACCTCTGCTGCAGGTCGTTCATCAGCTTCAGGATCTGCGCTTGCACGGTGACATCCAGTGCCGTGGTCGGCTCATCGGCTATCAGCAGCTGCGGGGCGCAGGCCAGACCGATGGCTATGGCCACACGCTGCTGCATGCCGCCCGAAAGCTCGTACGGATAACTCTTGACGACGTTGTCTGGATCGGGGATGCGGACCAACTTGAGCGTGTCCTTGGAGCGCACCATGGCCTCATCGATGAGCATCTTGTTGGCGCCGTTCAGTCCAGGCACCTTTGCCATCAACCTCTGTGTAAGTGAATCGGGTTTGTCGATCACTGCGGTCAGCTGCTTGGCCTTGAAGTCTGTGAGCCTGCGCCTCAATGGGTACTTGGGGGCATCTCCATCGGCCTTGGCATTCTCCTTCCACTCGCCATGCTTCCTGATTATGTCCTTTGCCATGGATGACTTCTCGTGCGTCAGGAAGGCCTCCGATATCTGGTACCCGGAGGTCATCACCGGGTTGAGGGAGCTCATGGGCTCTTGGAAGATGATGGATATGTATTTTCCTCTCACCTTCTCCATATACTTTTCGCTCTTGGTCAGTATATCATAGGGAAGCAGCAATCTCGAGCGTTCAAGACGCAGCCGGTATAGCTCCGTCTGTTCCGCCTTGGGCCTGATGCCCTCCTTCTTCTCAGCGGTCGATATCCTCTGTTTGCCATCCATGGACTTGCGTATGGTGAGCACGGGGGGGCGATCGTTCAGTTCGACCATTATTCCAGCGATCTCCGGGTCCTGCTCGGCGTCGAAGTCTTCCGGCTTGTCCTGGCACAGAGAGTTAATGCGGTCGATCAGCGAACTCTCCCTCTCTCGGATCGAATCGTCCAACCCGTGGACCTCCCTCAAGAGATCCTGGGGCACACCGACCACGATGTTCCCAGACTCTATCCTGCCCGGAGGCATGGGAATGAGTCTCAGAATAGTGCGAGCGGTAACGCTCTTACCGCATCCGGTCTCACCCACCAGGCCGAAGGTCTCGCCCTTGTACAAAGTGATGTTGATGCCGTCCAGGGCCTTGACCACACCTTGATAGGTATAGAAGTTCACGTAGAGGTCCTTGATCTCCATTAGTTCTTCGG
>JAUVWO010000002.1 GCA_030604065.1 Methanomassiliicoccales archaeon
CGTCTCGGATTATGATAGTGAGAGGAATGAAGGAATACACGCAGACCTCGCCCATGTCATGGATCTCATAGAACTCCTGGATCTCGCTGATGACCTCCTCCACTGTTTCGGACTCGACGTTCTTAGCTATGGCCACGCCGATCTCAGCCCCGATGTCCCTGAGCACTGGATCTATGTTGAAACCGATGGACTCCACGCCACAGATCATCGAACGGATCATACCTTTCAGGAACCTGGCTGGCTCGCCCACGGAATCGAGGGCTATCTGGCCCACTGCATACTTCATTTCATCCTTTGGGGCCATGGTACTACCCACCGGCCGGGAGACTAGATAGAATATCTTCCTACGGTTGTCCTTAGGATCATCCCTAGAGTCCACTAGCCCTTCCTTGACCCTTTTGTCCAAGTGCACGGACAGAGTGGACTGAGCCTTCGAGGTCAGGTTGGCTATCTCCGTAAGACTTAGGTCCTTACGCTGGAGTTCAACGAGGATCTTTTGTCGAACCGGGTTCGATATCTGCTTCAAACCAGTGCTCGTTGAATATACGTCGAAGGCTGACTTCTTCATATAATCCTGACGGAAATGCAAGCTGCGATATATAAATTGTTTCCATACTTTACGAACTATCTTTTCCAGATGTCGCGATCAAGGCAGTTCTGGCACCATGATATCGATCAGAATGCTTGGATTGTTTTAATATGCTGGCGACCATGAACCTCTGGTGATTCATTGAAGGTCCTTACCGACGACGGCAACATCGACATCGAGGCGGTGTGGTTCGAGGACGGCATGGTGCATATGGTAGATCAACGTCTATTGCCCCACAACCTTGAAGTTTTGGAGATGGACGACCATCTCCAGGTCGCGGATGCGATCAGAGAAATGGCGGTCCGGGGAGCCCCGGCAATCGGGGCCACAGCCGCATACGGCATGGCGCTGGCATCATTGAACGGCGCCAACTTGGATGAAGCAGCAATGGATCTCAAGAGCACCAGACCCACGGCCTTTGACCTTTTCCACGCTGTGGATTGGATGATAGAGGCGCTGTTGAAAGGTGAGGATGCAGTGAGGTCGTCACGGAGTTATGCTTCCATGATCGTGGAAAAGTGTCGGGCCATCGGTCGCTATGGTGCCCCTCTCATCAAGAACGGTTCAAAGGTCATGACACACTGCAACGCCGGAGCGTTGGCGACAGTGGACGTGGGCACAGCACTGGCGCCGATGCGGGAAGCGCATGACCAAGGGAAGGAGTTCTTCGTGTTCGTTTCCGAGACCCGGCCGCGGATGCAGGGCATGATGCTCACCGCATGGGAGCTGAGTAATGAAGGCATCGATTGCGCAATAATCTCAGACGGCGCTTCTGGCCACTTCATACGTGAAAGCGTGGACCTGATCATTGTAGGCGCTGACCGAATCGCAGCCAATGGCGATTTCGCCAATAAGATAGGCACATTCGAAAAGGCGGTCCTTGCCGATCGATTCAGCGTGCCGTTCTACGTGGCTGCTCCCGTGTCCACCTACGACCCTTCGTTGTCCCAGGGAGATGATATCATTATCGAGCAACGTGATGGGGAAGAAGTGACCCACATCATGGGCAACCGTATTGCCCCCATCGGCATCAAAGCCCTTAACCCATCCTTCGACGTGACACCGGCAGAGCTGGTTGATGGATTCATTACCGAGTTGGGCGTGCTCAAGCCTGATGAACTGCACCGACTGGGAGGAGTGTGAATGGATAAGACGGCCCGTGAGAAGCTGACCACATGGTCAGAGCGCCTCTATCACAGACGGTTGACCTTCTCAGCCGGGGGGAACGTCAGCCTGCGACTGAAGGATGGGAGCGTGCTAATCACCCCCTCTGGACGGTGCAAGGGTACCCTGAGACCGGAGGACCTGGTAAAGGTGAGCGTGGACGGCGATGTCATTGGCAATGGGCATCCATCAATAGAGACGGACATGCATCTGGCACTGTACCAAGCTCGGGATGATATCGGATCGGTCGTGCACTGCCATCCGCTGTACTGTACCGCACTAGCTGTGATGAGGGAGCCATTGCGGCCACGACTCACCCCCGAGGGAGTGCTGCTCCTAGGCGATGTTCCCATGGTGCCATACTACCCTCCTGGGTCGATCGAGCTGGTGGGCGCGGTGGCGAGCCATTGCGGCCACAACGCCATGATCATGGAGCGTCATGGCGCCCTGACTGTGGGAAGAGATCTGGAGCAGGCATACAATCGTATGGAGGAGATGGAGTTCCAGGCCAGGCTGCAGCTGATCGTCGGCGACCGGGGGCAGGACCTGGATGAGACGGAGGTCGCGCGAATTCTCGGATAGGCAAAGGTCATTAACCCTGAAGGAGTTCTTACCGGCGATGATACTGGTGACCAAGTGGTTCGGCGTATTTCTATGCAAAGCCGACCGTGTCGTTCGCAAAACGCTCTTTCCCAAAGACCCCATGGAGATGGCCCAACGGCTGGCCGCCATCCAGAGAGGAGAGGTTCTGCCCGAGGAGAGAGCAATGGCACAGGAGAAAGTGGATGTGGCCGAGCCACGGCTGTCACCGATAGGCAAGCCGGTGGTGTTCGACTCCTCGTTCATAAGACCTGAGAACCTTGGCTACGACCAGACCCTGATGCACCAGGTCATGATGGAACTTGGAAAGATACGGACCAGAGAGCCAGTACGCCAAGATCGGATCGTCATCCAGGCGATCAGGGCCCTGGACAGCGTCATCGAGATTATCAACCTGATGAGTGAGCGCCTCCATGAATGGTACGGTCTGCACTTCCCCGAGCTGGCCGACTATGCACGGGATGAGCGGTACTCAATCTTGATCGCCGAGCATGGCGCACGGGAAGGAATCATCCCCGAGATCGGGGTGAAACTAGAGTCGGTCGGGGCGGAACTCACCCCAGCCGACATGGAAGCGGTCAGGGCGCTGGCGGCATCTTTGGTGGATCTCCACCAACAGCGGACCGACCTAGAGAATTATGTCCGGGAGAGAGCCTCCGAATGCGCCCCCAATCTATCATGCCTGATATCGGAGATGCTTGCCGCCAGGCTCATCTCCCTCGCAGGGGGGTTGGATCGTCTGGCAAAACTACCGTCGTCCACGGTCCAGCTCCTGGGTGCGGAAAAGGCCATGTTCCGACATCTGAAAGGACATAAGGACCCGCCCAAGCACGGGATCATCTACCAATATCCAGACGTTCACCGATCGCCCTACTGGCAACGGGGTAAGGTGTCAAGAGCATTGGCGGCCAAGATCAGCATCGCCGCCCGATTGGATCAATTCGGAGGGGAATTCATGGGCGAGGAACTCAAGACGGATCTTGAACGGAAGCTGACCGATATTCGTCAACGGTATCCCAACCCCCCCAAGAAGAGGGCCAGTAAGAGCAGGGGCAAGTCACGGAGGAGGTAGCCGGTCAGTAGATTATATATGCAATTGGCCGATGTACCTACCGATTGCAATGTCATGGACTCAGGCTGAAGTTAGAGAACTAAAAGCAGGTCGCTACGTCGTTATTGATGAAGAGCCTTGCAAGATATCCTCCATCTCAACCTCCAAGCCCGGAAAGCACGGCGAGGCCAAGGCCCGCATCGAAGCTGTTGGCATCTTCGACGGGCAGAAGCGAAGCATCGTGCACCCAGTGAAGCACAAGGTCCAGATCCCCATGATCGACAAGCGCAAAGCGCAGATCCTCTCCATAATAGGTGTAGAGGTCCAGCTGATGGATATGGAGACCTACAATACCTTTATGCTGCCAATTCCGGAGGAGTATGCCGACGACCTCACCGCTGGCGAGGAGATAATGTACCTAGTGGCCTTGGATCGCAGGAAGATAACCAAGGTGTGATGCGATGTCCTTGCCCGGGGTTTCGTTCGCCGATGCGAACAGCTCCTACGAAGAAGCTGACTTCGTGATCTATGGCATACCCTTCGATCGCACCTGTTCATACCGTGCAGGCTGCAGGGAGGGGCCTAACGAAATCCGCAAGGCATCGTACAACTTCGAGGCTTACCTTTTCGAGCATGGCGTGGATCTGTCAGAACTTCGGATACACGACGCAGGTAACATGGATGAGTTAGGGCTCGCGGACGACATGGTAGCCGAGGGCGAATTCGTCCTTGGCGATGTAGTGACCCGGGGCAAGTTCCCCATCACCCTTGGCGGCGAACATTCCGTCTCCATACCCGCGGTACGATCCTTCGAAGACATCGGCGTCATCAGTATCGATGCGCACTTGGACTGGAGGGACAGCTATCTAGGGGTGAGGAATAGCCATGCATCAGCGGTGCGACGCTTCGCGGACCATGTGGATCGAGAGAACGTGCTCGTGTTCGGGGTGCGTAGCATATCCCGGGAGGAATACGAAGATTCGCCGCCGTCCTACATAGATGCGTTCACCATCAAGAAAGAAGGTGTGGCAGAGACATTCAAGAGCGCGCTCAACATGATTCGAAAGGAGCGTGTATACCTCACTGTGGATATAGACGGGATCGATCCAGCTTTCGCCCCGGCCACTGGAACGCCGGAACCGTTCGGGCTCTCCCCTTGCGATGTCAAGGAGTGCATAAACCTCCTGGGTCGACGCATGGTCGGCTTCGACGTGGTCGAAGTGTCGCCGCCTTATGACAAAGGTAACACCGCTGCCCTGGCCGCTCGTCTGGTAAGGGAAGCGATCGCGGTGGCATCCAAGTATCGGTAGATCCTTCTACGCCCATCTCCGCATTCATTCTCATGCTGGTGTCATAGCTGAGCGACAGGGCGAGGATTCAAAGTCATACCAGCCTCCAAGCGCCCAAAGACGCAGGTGTTCAGGAACGCTGCCATCAGAGAAGCCCTACTGACCATCATCGAGGCACTGGTCAGCTCAGTGGTCCACGAACTCGCACCCACGGCCTTGATCCGAGCATCGCTCGCATCCTTGACGTCCAGGGCCTACTCGTTGCTGACCCGGGCGAGGATAGAGAATGTCAATATAGAGCAAGGTAACGCTTTTTCAGACATCCTCGTTGCTGAGTCTCATTGAGATCGAGGACGAAACGCAGCTTGCCGTGATCGTCTTGGCCGCAGTCACCGATGAAACGGCAATGGCCGCCATCGATGCCTTCGCCTTGATCGCCGGTATGAATACGTTGATAGGGGGAGGATTGGTTGTGCACTGCCTATTGAAAGATACGTCTATGCAGCGACATAGTGTTCATCATCGTCGGTATGATCTTAATTCTTCAACTGCTGCTATGACGCGGGCTACAGTTGCGACAGCATATCCTCGGCCATACTCTGGAACCGTTCACCGTGCTCTCTAGCCGAGTTTACGTCCTGGGCCTCAGTGAATATGCGGAATATGGGTTCAGTGCCTGATGGTCGTATGAGCGTCCAACCGCCATCCCTGAACACCTTCACACCATCGGTGCGATCAACCCGGCCCCCCAATCTTTTGGCCATAGCATCCATCAGTGGTCCCTTTAACTCGTCAGGACAAACGATCTTGCGCTTGTCCACATGATACTCGGGCACCATATCCACCAATTTGGACAATGGTCCCTCGATGGCAACGACCTCCAGCATCTTGGCTGCGGTCATGCCCCCATCGCGACAGTACTGGTGCTCCGGGAATATCAGACCGCCGTTCTCCTCCCCTCCGAACACGGCGTCTTTCTCAATCATGCATCGAGCTACTATTGGAGAGCCCACACGGGTGTATTCGATCGACCCCCCTATGGCCTTTACAGCATCCTCGACACAAGAGGATGTGCTCACCGGGGTGACCACAAGACCCCCTCCATTCTGGCGGACCATATATCTTGACATGACCGCCAGGCTCTTGTCGCCATAAAGATATCTTCCGCTATCGTCCACGAATATGGTCCGATCTGCATCTCCATCATGAGCGATGCCCATATCGGCACCCAACTCCCTTACCATCTTGACCAGATCGGCCAAGTGATCCTCGGTGGGCTCGCTGGGATGGCCAGGGAACTTGCCCTGAGGGTTGCCATTCAGGGTGATCGTCCTTACGCCTATCTTATCAAGCAGCGCAGGAGATGTCACGGACCCCGCCCCATTGGCACAGTCTAGGACCACGGTCATGCCCGATGCCCTGATGGCCTCGGCATCGACGCCGGAGATGATGGCATCCACATACATGCGATCGGCCCCGGTGACCGTTTGCATGCTCCCGACCATGTCCCATGTGCACTCACCGAAGGATGCATCGAAGTGGATGGTCTCGATGGCTTCCTCCTTGATCCGGTGCAGCTCGGTCCCATCCCCGTCTACGCACTTGATCCCGTTGAACTCTGGTGGGTTATGAGACGCAGTTATCATCACCCCGCCAACGGCATCCGTGCTCTTCACATAGAACTGCAAGGCAGGGGTGGGTAGCATGCCTAGATCAAGAACAGTGGCACCGGCGGACATCATACCCGCGGACACCGCACTCTTGATCATGTCCCCCGACGTCCGGGGATCGGTAGCGATGGCTATCTCGCCCCCCATGAACGTGCCGATGGCCTTACCCAACCGCATGGCCAGCTCTGGAGTCAGCCCCTGGTTGACCACCCCTCTGACACCATTGGTTCCGAATAGCCTGGTCATCGATTCACCTGGCCTGATGTATTTCCGCGGTCACGATGATGTGAAGCATGTCGGTGGTGTCCTTGGCGTAATCAGAGGCGTTCTCGATAGCGTGCAGCACCTCGCGCACGATGAATACCTCGCGGAAGCTGATGTCCTGCCCCATAAGGATGCGCTTGGTGTTGTAGAACAGCTCGTCCAGATCGCGCTCGCACTGCTCCACCATCATACGGCTGCTCAAGGCCCCCTCGGGACTCACGCCCAGCTTCTCCAGGGCTCGTCGCATATGTCGGCAGGACATGATCAACAGGGAGGTCATCCCCTTGATGGTCTCCCATATGCATGGCGGCACCTCTAGGTCCAGATCCATGAACAGCCGTATATTCATGCCAGCCTCCTTTGTGTGGTCAGCGATGTTATCCATCATCCTGACCAGGCGGAGAAGGTCCCCCCGCTCTCCAGCGCCTATGCCGCCCTTGCTCAGCTCCTCGTTGACCATTTCCTCAAAGTTGTCCGCCTCGCGCTCGCTTATCATAAGCCTCTCGATAGCCTCATTGGCCGCCTTCTGCTCACCCAGTGACATCCAATGCACTGATCGATCGAGCTCTGTCACGGTGTCGATTATCTTCAGCGAGTGGGCTGTCAGCTGACCCATCACCTTCGACTCACGCCGGCTGCCGAACCATTCCAACAATAATTTCGAATCACTCAAGTCTGATCGCCTCCTCGATACCTCTGGAGGGCATCCTATACACCACCGTCCTCTTCTTGTTGAATACCAGCCTCAGCCTCTCCCCCACAGATGGAACAATGCTGGAGGCGCTGATATCGAACGCCACCTCATCATCGCTATCCGTCAGGGTTTGGACCCTTTGATATGTTCCCATGAATGTAACACCAACGACCGTGGCCGCTAGACCCATTGACGCAGTGTAGACGTACTCTGGTCTGACAGAGATTACCACTGCGCCCCCTATATTAAATCCCTTTGCCATCGCCCTGACCTTGGTGCCATTCCTAAGGGCTACGGTCACCGTCTTTGTGTCGGTATCCACTACCCTGCCCTCCATCAGATTGGTCTCGCCGATGAAATTGGCGGTGAATATTCTTTTGGGATTTCGATACATCTCTTCGGGTGTGTCGACCTCCACCACGGTCCCGTCCCGCATCAGCACGATGCGATCCGATACCGACATCGCCTCCTCTTGATCATGGGTTACATGCACCACCGTCAGGCCAAGGCGTTTTACAATGCGTCTGATCTCATAGCGCAGGTCGACTCGGACTCGGGAGTCTAGCGCTGACAGGGGCTCATCCAACAGAAGCAACTTGGATCCCGAAGCGAGCGCCCTAGCCAGGGCAACCTTCTGCTTGTCCCCCCCCGCCAGCTCGGACGGCCTCATCCCCTTGCGTTGCAGCATATTGACCAATCGGAGTGCCTCATCCCTACGCTCTTGGATGTCATCACCCGAAAAGTTACGTACACGGAGGCCGTAGGCCACGTTCTCACCCACTGTCATGTGTGGGAACAAAGCGATGTTCTGGAATACGTAGCCGATGTCTCGTTCTTCTATCGGGACTCCATCGACGTCCTTGCCATCGATGAGCACCAGGCCCTCGGTGGGGGCCCATAGGCCTGAGATAAGCTTGATAGAAGTGGTCTTACCACACCCTGACGGTCCGAGTATGGTGATATACTCACCATCATCCACCCTTAGATTGAGATCGTGCACGGCAACCACGTTACCGAATCTCATGGTCACATCACGTAGCTCCACGCTTGGCATCATTCCACCCTCAATTCTTTTTCCAATCCACCCTCTGGTAGCCTAAAGGATGTGGCCTTGGCCGGGTCCCATGAGATAGAGACCTCGTCCCCTATCGACAGCTCGCCCATCTTCCGGTTGGGGAGCTTGGCCGACATACGACCCAGATCGCCCATGCCAATATCCACATGTAAGTTAGGGCCCTCATACAGTATCCTCTCCACCTTGCCATCGAGGAACCCGGTCCCCGAGACTGTGATGTTGGTGTTGCCCACCTTTACCGCAACCACCACATCCCCATCCATATCGTCACTGCGACGACACAGTATCCTGTGACCAGCGTCATCGATCACCGTTTGCAATTCCCCCTCCACACCGTCCATCTTCCCAATGAAGAAGTTGGACTGGCCAAGGAAATTGGCCACGAACGGGGTGGCAGGTTCCTCAAAGATCTCCTTGGGTGTACCCACCTGGATTATCCTCCCATCCCGAATAACGGCTATACGGTCGGCCATGACCATAGCCTCCTCCTGATCATGGGTGACGTGAATAACTGTCTTGCCAAGAGAGCGAGCCAGCGATCGAAGCTCCATGCGCAGGGCGATCCGTAACCTTGCGTCCAACGCCCGAAGCGGTTCATCGAGCAGGAGTGTGTCCGCCCCCGAACCCAGGGCCCGTGCCAGTGCTGTCCTCTGGGCCATGCCTCCGGACAACTCAGCCGGGTAGGCTTCCTTTCGATTGGTCAAGTGGACCATATCTAGAAGAGAATGAAGAATGTTCACACGGTCCTTCTCCGACCACCCCTGGATGAACGGCCCGAACACGATGTTACTGGCCACGGTCATATGGGGAAACAGCGCATAGGTCTGGGACATCATGGTCGCCCTCCGCTCCTCCGGCTGCCTCTTGGTAACGTCCACACCGTCCACTATCACACTGCCCCGATCAGGAAGGATCAGACCTGCCACCAATCTCAAGGTGGTGGTCTTCCCGGCACCAGTGGGTCCAAGGAGACACATGTACTCACCATCGCCAACCTCTAGATCAAGGCCGTTTATGGCCTGCGTGGCTCCGAAGCTCCGACATAGTCCATCTAACCGCAATGATGGCATCAGACCACCTCCCCATTGCGACGGGTGATGTACCGTATCGCCAGCATGGCCATGTATGATATGATGATCAATGCCACGCAAGCCAGGGCGGCCTCGTAGTAATGATCGCTGCCGGCCTTTATCAGATTGACGATATAGATTGGGACGGTGTTGGCGTTCGGGTTAACAGCGATGGTGGCCCCGGTCTCACCCAGTGACCTAGTGAACGCCATTATCGAACCGGCGAGGACCGCGGTCTTGATCATAGGGAACAGCACCCGACGGAACGTCTGTATCGGTCTCGCCCCAAGCGTCCGAGCGGTCTCCTCGAAGGCGGAATCCACCTCCTCCACCGCACCGGCCACATTTCGCACCACCAGCGGATAAGTGAAGGCCACGTGGGCTAGGATGACCAATAGCATTCCATATTCTTCAACCGGGCTGTTGGCCCAGAAAAGTCCTAAAGAGAATCCCAAAGCGGCAGTAGGCACGATCAGAGGAACGTTGACCAGCACATCGAGCGCCTGGCCCACCTTGCCATTCCCGTTACGGGCCACATACAAAGCTAGTGGTATGCCCAACGCCAGATCGATGACAGTGACCACGATGGCCACTATGAACGAGTAACCCAGAGCTCCTGTGAATCCCCCCCAGTCCACTGTACCGGTCTCACCAGTGAATACGTAGCTGAATACGAAGAATGAGGGGATCAATACAAAGATCACGAAGAATATGATGGCAGACCCGTCCTTCATCCGTGGGACCATGCCCCGGGAAAGGCTCTTCTCGAACCGAGGCCAAACGCTGCGGAACGGGAGTTTGACCCTCATCAGTACGTATTTCACCAGCACCAGAAGAATCAAGGCCAGTATGATGAGCAGAATGCTGACGAAGGACAATGCCGGTACCAAGGTCTCCGCCAGTGACGGGTCGTCCCTGATAGCGTTCTTCCATGTGCCAATAAGAGTGGGTCCAGTAAAGAAGTCCTGAGCCCCCATTATAGCCAAAGCCATCATGGTGCCACCGGTCTCGCTGAGGCTCCTGGCAAAACATAGGATGAAACCTGTCACCAGGCCGGCCCGGAACAGGGGCAGCGTGATTGTACGGGCGGCGGTTAGTTGACTGGCGCCGAGTGTCCGACCCGCCATCTCATAGTTGAGATCGATCTGCTCCAAGATAGCGGAAAGGGAACGCACCATGTAGGGATATGAGAACACCACGTGCAGGAGTATCACCAGCAACATAGGTGAGGTGATGATGCCCAAAGACCCCGGTGGCTGTGCGATGCCTACTGGCATGGCCCAAAAAATGGCAATGGAGAACCCCAGGGCTGCGGTCGGGAATGCCAGCGGCATGTCCATGAGCGTGTCCAGGTAGCGCTTGCCCCGGAACTCCTTTCGCACCATCATCCAGGCGATGGGGAGTCCGACGATGAGGTCGATCACAGTGACTATGGTGGCGATAATGAACGAATTCGTTATCGCGTTCTTTATCGTATTCACGACCTCGGGGTCACTGAGCACCTCGTCCTGTATGGCACTCCAGTCGGTGATCGCGTAGGTAAGCACGAAGACCGTGGGTAGGATGACGAAAGCTAGGAAAAAAATGATGATGATACCTATCCAGGCCTTTCTGAAGGACCGGCTGCTTATGGCCTCGACAATCGAACGTTTACCTCCGATGAGCGAACCCCCGACTGCCTGCATAATCCTGGAGTGCATAGAAAAAGTCACCGGTCTCTAGGCGACGATGGTGTCCTCTAGAAGGGTGCCGGCCTTGACCCGGACACCCGGCCCCACTATCGACCGCTCCACGATGGCGCCAGGCTCCACGATGGCACCGGAGAACACCATCGAGTCTTGGACCATTGCACCGATCTGGATCGTCGAACCGGGTTCGGAGCACACCCGCACCAGCCCCTCCGGGGCCTGACCTCTCAAATAGTTCTCCCGACCGGTACTAGCTAGGATAGCAGTCTGAGCCCTGATATAGTTTGGAAGGGTGCCACAATCCACCCAATAACCCTGAAAACGATGTCCGTGGAGCCCATGGTCAAGGACCTCAGGGAACACCTCGCGCTCGATCGATGCCTTGCCATCCGGGATGTGGTCGAGCAACTCCGGCTCGAAAACGTACATACCTGCATTGATCAGGTCAGAGACCGCCTCTCCCGGTGCTGGTTTTTCCTGGAAATCGGTTATGCGATCGCCCTCCAATCGCACTACGCCGAATGCCGACGGGTCAGGCACCTTCCACAGGGCCAGCGTACCGATTCCACCGGCATGGCGATGGTGGGCCACCAGTTTTCTCAGGTCCAACGAACTCACCACATCGCCGTTGAACGCTAAGAACGTATCATCCAGATGCTGGGACAGATTCTTCAAAGCGCCCCCGGTCCCTAGGGGCTCATTCTCCTCGACCAGTATGATCTCCCGGCCAACATCGACATTTGAGAAATACTCTTCCAATCGATCGCACATGTAGTTCACCGCCAGTATGACGGCGTCCACCTCGGTGGGCAGGGAGTCAATGATATGCATTATTAAAGGCCGATCCACCAATGTGACCAGCGGCTTGGGAACATGATAGGTTAGCGGGCGAAGCCTGGTTCCCAGACCTCCCGCCAGAATGACCGCCCTCATAGGCGCCCCCTCACAGGAGCGATATGCTGACGACGTTGTTGCCCCGGAGCACTACGGTGCCCAGGCGTCGGGTCTGCTCCGAGGTCCTCTCCTCGGTGTCCTCGAGCACCATGTTCATGTAATCGTCAAAACCGGTCAACTTTCCCTCAAGGAGCCGGCTGTCCTTGAGCAGTAAGGATATCTTCTTATTGACCGACTTCTCCAGCAACGCAAGAGGCATGACCATAATATCGATTCCGTGTTAAACTCCGCCACGCATTTAAACCTTTCTTACCGGTAGCACCCGTCAGCAGGAAACCAACGGGATTAATAATCGTGAAGCGATGATGTATGGGGGAATGATTTGGTCGTGAGGATGATAGAAGCCTACTTCACCACTTCCCAAAGGAACGCAGTGGAACGCTTCATCGAGAAGTACAAGGACGAGCTCGTCTCCTACACAATGAACGATATCGGAAACGGTGATGGGCGCATCCTCCTACGAGCAGTCCTCGATGCCGGGTCAACCGAGAAGCTGGTGGATCGACTGGAGAACACGCTCTCATGGGCCAAGGAGTTCCGTGTCATCATCCTTCCAGTGGAGGCCACCATACCTCGCCATGATCCATTTAGCTCCAAAGAGCGCAAGGTGCTGGGGCTGCCCATGGGCTCCAACCGCCTTAGCAGAGAGGAGATCTACCAGGACGTGATCGTGAACTCTCGAATATCATGGACATTCCTGCTGTTCGTTTTCCTGTCCGCGATAATCGGTTCGGTCGGGCTGCTCCGTGGCAACATAGCCGTGATCATTGGGGCAATGGTCATCGCCCCTTTCTTAGGGCCGCTGACCGGCGTGGGTCTGGCCACGGTGATGGGAGAGTTTCCTCTGGCAAAGTCCAGTGGATTGGCCGCAATAGTTGGCATAGTGCTGGTTATAACACTGGCCATGATTATCGGCATGTACTCTGATGTAGACCTCTCCATCATGCCTGAGATCGCCCTGCGGGCCGATGTCCGCCTGGAGGATGTGCTGATAGCCCTGGCTGCGGGCTGCGCCGGTGCGCTCGCCATAACCCTGGCGATGCCGTCGGCCTTCGTCGGAGTGACGGTGGCCGCTGCCCTGCTGCCCCCTATGCTGTCGTTCGGGCTGCTTCTGGGTGGAGGATACTACACCGAGGCTGCCGGCGCCCTGCTCCTAGTCGTCGCCAACATAGTGTGCATCGTTACCGCATCGCTAGCAGTGTTCATGATCCAGGGGGTCAGGCCACGCAGATGGAAGGATGCCGCCGAGGCACGGGGGACCGTGTTGCGGGCGGCGATCATCCTGAGCTCCATGCTGTTGATCGTGAGCTTGGCCATTCTGCTCTACGACATCTACATCACTTGATCCTAGATTCCAACCAGGAACGGATGACCTCAGGGTCATTGGACTCGATGCCGAAGTATTCCACGAACCGCTTGCTGGTGGTCAGCTCAAGCGTTTGCCCCCGTGATCTGGCAACGATGAGTTTGGTGACACGGAGGTCCTTCACGTCCTCATAGGCCCGCGGCCCTCTCATCCTCACCAGCTCGCTCTGCAGCAGCGGCTGGTAATAGGCAATCATCGCCGCGGTCTTGAGGCACCCTCTAGAAAGCTCCTGATCGGAGAGCATCGAAGCCGCCTCCCGATAATCATCCCTCACCGCCAACGAATAGCTGGGGCCTGTCTTGAGCACCTGAATGGAGGACCCCCATGCATCGTACTCCTCTGCCAGCCGTTTGAGCGCTCGGCGGACGGCGGTCTGGGATACTCCAGTCAGCTCAGCGATCTCAGTCACTCTTAACGGATGGGAGGAGGCGAACAAGGTTGCCTCCACAGTCCGCACCGGGTCCATCATATCACCATGTCCCTGTCCCTGATGACCACAGGCTGGGCCAAGGCCTCATCCACGGCATGGATCATACCAATGTCCCAAGCCACCATGACCTCGACCGTGATCTCCCCCAAGGGGATGTTCTCTTGTCGCAGCGATATACGGCCGTCGCGGGCCAGATGCAGGATGGCCACGAACGTCTTTATGATGTCATCTCGGGTGCTATCGCATAGGTCCTGGAACCGTATGGGTCCTGCTCCCAGGCGACCGATGCGGGCCCATATCTCTTCAACATCCCGTTCCAGATCGTCCTCGTGCGCCTTATTGTCGAAGCGTCCGTCCTTCTTGGGCACGCGCTCCCTGGCCGCCTGCCTGGCCAGGCTGAGCTCCATCTCCTGCCTGGCATCCTCAAAGGCGCCCAAGAGCTCAATAAGTGACACCGGTCGGATAGCAGGGTGACGTATCACCTCGCCCAGATCAAGATCGTCGGGTAGCTCCAATTCAGGCACCCACTCTTGATCAGGTAGCAGGCAGTCGAACCCTTCAGTATCCCAATCGCAGAAGTATGGCTCGACCCGATCATGCTGCTCCAATACCTCCTGACTCTGCATCCTAAGGATGCTCCAGGCCATGTATACCAGCTTCCCGGCCACGATGAAGTCGATGGTATCGCTGCGGGCTTTATCCGCATACATTCGTGTGAATTCAAGTAGGTCTATCTCCCACGGATCGAGACCGTGGCTCAGCACCAAGTCGAATGCTTGCCTTATGGAGTTATCCACAAGGTCCCGTGGGATCTCATCCGTTCCGTCATCGAGAATTCTCATGTACCTTTCGATCTTCAGCGACCTCTCTCCATCGTCGATGATGGCCTTGTGAAAGAGCAGATGCTCAAGAACCTGAGCGTTTTCCATCATGATGTCCCCTCCGCTATCGCTTTGTCGGGTTCCTCTTCATAGCGTCCCACCTCGCCCAGGTCGGGGCGCATTATCACCTTGCTTATGCCGTTGGGCTGGCGGGTCACTCCGATGAGGTGCGCCGCCCTGGTTAGGGTGACCTTGCGGAGCGATATCTGCACGAACTGCGCCGCACCTGCGCTAGCCTCCACTCTCCTAGCCACCATTTCAGCGTTGACTGCGTCTAGGAACATATCCACCTCATCCAGTAGATAGAACGGGGATGGCTGATACTCCTGTATCGCAAATATGAACGCCAGAGCAGTGAGGCTCTTCTCACCTCCACTTAGAGCCTGCAACCTGAGCGCCTTGCCATTCCTTGGCTTGGCCTTTATGATGAGACCGGCCTCGAACGGCTCCTCCAGGTCCTCTAGGACCATCTCGGCGGAGCCTCCGCCAGACAACTCCACGTAGACCCTCTTGAAATTGATATTGACCGCCTCGAATACCTCCATGAAAGCGATCTTCTTCTTGCCGTTGAGCTCGGTCATCAAGCTGAGAAGCTCGGATCGCTGGAGATCCAGCCGATCCAGCTCTGAACGCAATGCGTTGTGCCTATCTAGCTTCTCTTCGTAGTCCTCCACAGCCTTCAGGTTGACCGCGCCCATACGCCCCAGCGATGACTCGCAGGCCCGAATGGTGGCCCTGATGCTCTCCATGGACGGGAGTGGGAACTGTACCTCCGCCTCAATGTTTTCCAGGTCCCTCTCCGCTTCCCGCAACCGATCCTTGGCGATCGCCAGCTTGGCTTGGAGACCAACATTGAAGTCCAGGGTGGTTTCGATGCGGGTCTGGAAGCCATCCTTCTCGCCCTCGGCGCGGGTGCGCTCCTGGAACAGCTCGTCCCGGCGACTGCGCAGCTCCTTCAGCTCCTGATCCAGACCATCCTCGATACGACGTAACCCATCCAATTCTACCCGGAGCCGCGATTCATTCTCTTGGGCACTGGCGGCCTCTCCCCCAAAGCGCTCTATGCGGGCCTCTGCCTGCACCTGGTAACCGATGATGTCGTCCAGACGGCTCCGGACCACCACTAATTGCGTCTCTGCGGTGGCCTTCTCAGCCCGCAGGGAGCTGACGCTTTCACTGAGCTCCAGCACCCGAGTCTCAAGGGCTTTCAGCCTCTGGGACATCTCAATGGGGGCCACCAACATCAACCGGTCGCGATGGTCCTGACGCTCCTGTCGCTTTCCATCGGTCTCCGCCCCCGCCTGGACCAGCCCCTCTGCTACCTCGGAGAGCCTTGTCCCCACCTCTGATAGATCCCCCTGGGATGTGGCGAGGGTCTCCTTGGCCTGCTCGACCTGGCGCCGATGGCGGTCGCG
The DNA here is from genome assembly GCA_030604065.1 of Methanomassiliicoccales archaeon. Lineage (GTDB taxonomy): Archaea > Thermoplasmatota > Thermoplasmata > Methanomassiliicoccales > JAUVWO01 > JAUVWO01. Next base: position 16,201 of record JAUVWO010000002.1, read on the forward strand.
CTGCTCCTCCATGGCCTTGACCCTTACCGCATGGGCTCCTCCAGACGATCCGGTCTCGCGTAGCTCCGCCTCCAACTGCCTGAGACGCCCCCTGACCTCCTTCAACTGTGCCTCGAGCGTCTCAGCTGATGTCATAGCGGCCCGCAGCTCCTTGGCCACCACCTCCAGCTTTCCTTTGGATGCGGATCCGAACCGTAGCTTGTTCACCTGTAGGTTGCCGCCCACCATGGCCCCGGAGGCCTCCAACAGTTCGCCGCCCATGGTCACCAGCCTGACCCCGCCCATCAACTTCCGGGCGTGATCCAAAGTGTCGACCACCACGGTATCACCAAGGACGTACCAGAACACATTACGATAGCGGGCATCGAAACGGATGAGATCGATCGCGTACCCAATCGCCTCCCTTTCCGCCTGTATGGCCTTCCCCCGCGGGCGACCAGTGACCATCTTGTTCAGAGGCAAGAACGTGGCCCGGCCCAGCTTGTTGCGCTTGAGGAAGCTTATAGCCTCTGCCGCCACCTGATCATCCTCTACCACTATGGCCTGCATACGGCCGCCGGCGGTCACATTGAGCGCTACCTCGTACTCCTCGTCCACATCAGCGAGCTCGGCGATGGTGCCATGGACCCCACGGATGTCCCCCTGATCCCTGGCCTCCAATATTCTGGTCACCGCTCGATTGTACCCTCTAGCGGTGCTCTCAGCCGCCTCCATCTCCGCCCTGAGATGGCTGTACTCACGGTTGAGGCTGCGTATGGCCTGCTCCAGCTCCTCGGACTCCTTGCTCAGTCTGTCATCCTCGCGCTTGGTCTCATAAAGCCTATCCCGTATGCCCTTGAGCCGTGACTCCTTCTCCTTCTCACTTCCACGCAGCTCCCGGATGTTCCAGTCGGTGTCGCTGATCTCGAACTCCATGCTCTTGATGGATTCCTCCGACTGGGCGATGGTCACCTCCAGCCGCTCCTTGCGGTCCACGAGCCGGTCCCTCTCCAAGGTCATACCATGGATGGCATCCTCGCCTTCACGGATAGCCTGATCCAGAGTGTCGATCGTAACCTCAAGCTCGGCCACCTCGGTGTCGCACTCGCCCATCTCCGCCCGGAGTGCCTCTAGCTGCCCCCGGACATCGAGCAGATCGGTCTCCTTCGAGACCAGTGCACTCGATGTTCCCTTGAGGGCCTCCTGGCGCTCAGACATCTCCTGCTCCAGCAGCTCTGCCTGCTCCATCCGTTCGGCCAACTCCTCCTTTATCTCGGCCATCTGCTCCTCGGCGCGCTCCCGGGCGTCTATGGCCATGGCCAGATCCACCTTGGCTTGATCCATGCTGGCCTTGAGTTCCCTGAGTTCATCGCCTCCACGCTCATCGATCTCGGCCTCGACCCCTTTGATCTCGGTCGTCAACTCTGATATCCTGTTGGTCGCACTTGCCTTAGCGTCCTTGAGCTTCTGGACCCTGGACTCGCCCTCTAGGATCTGCTGGGATATGGAGGCCATCTCGTTCTCCAGGCTCTCCCTGGTCTTGTGAGCCTCCTGGGCCTTGGCCAGATCAAGCTTGGCCTTGAGTTCAAGATAGCGTATGGCGGCCTCCTTCTCACCCCTGAGCTGATCCAGCTGCCGGGTAAGTTCCTCAAGTATGATGCCTATGCGCTCGATGTTATCCTCTGCCTCCTGGCGCTCCCGCTTGGCCCGTTCGATATCCTCGTCGAACACAGCGATGCCGGATATATCATCCAGCAGGCGCCTGCGCTCCAGATTGCTCATCTCCACTATGCGGGTGACGTCACCCTGCTGGACAAGATTGTAACCGTCAGCGCTGATTCGCGCCTTGGCCAACAAAGAGTCGAACTCGCCCAATGTGGACTTGCGCCCATTGACGTAAAAGTAAGAGTAATAGCCCTCGCCGCTTTGAGAAAGCCTCACGATGCGGGTCAGCTTGATCATATCATAGTCGAGCGGAATGGCACGATCGGCATTATCGAACAGTAAGGACACTTTACATTGGTTCGCTGGCTTCTTGCTCTTGCCTCCATTGAATATCAGGTCGGACAGCTTCCCAGCCCGTATCGCCTTGGAGCTCTTGGGCCCCAAGACGAAGAGGATGGCATCGGATATGTTCGACTTGCCTGAGCCATTGGGCCCAGTGACCGCAGTATATCCTTCCAACAGGGGAACGGTTACCCTATTGCCGAAAGACTTGAAGTTCTCCAGTTCGATCTGCTTAAGATACACTATTAGCCCTCCTTAGCGGGGGGCGAAAAACGGGTTTACCCGAGGTGACCCTGTTTCGCATCCCATCCGACAGCCGGTTGCCCGACTATTTATATGTATATATTGTTCTATATATAAAGGTTGAGGGGCCTGGGTAGTGTCTACAAGCAATGGTCCTGCAATGAGCTTAGCCATCGAGGAATCCGCGCACCGCCTCCACGATCCTATCTACCTCATTCTCGGTGATGTTTGGACACATTGGTAATGATAACGAGGTCCTGGAAAGTGCTTCGGCGATCGGAAAGTCGCCCTCGGCGAGACCCATCCACGAGTATGCAGGCTGTAGGTGTACCGGCAGGGGATAGTGTATGGCGGTGGAGATGTCCCTCTCTGCAAGATGGGCTGCCAGTGCATCACGGCGATCGGAACGGACCACGAATTGGTGGAACACTGACATCGTCCCTCGTGCATCGAACGCGGGTGTTTCCAAGCCATCGACACCCTCCAACCCGGCGATGTATCGACGTGCAAGCCGGCGGCGGGCCTCATTCCAGCTGTCCAGGCGGCGCAACTGCACCCGGCCGATAGCGGCATTGACGGTGTTCAGACGGGAGGTGAACCCACACACATCATGCTCGTACTGACCGGTACGCCCGCAGTCCCTGAGCTTGGCCACCATGTCAGCTAGGTCGTCATCATCGGTGGTGACCATACCGCCGTCTCCGCCCACATTCATGTTCTTGGTCGGATAGAATGAAAAACATCCGAGATCCCCTATCGATCCGACCATCTTGCCCCCTACTTGAGAACCGTGGGCCTGAGCCGCGTCCTCCACCACCATCAATCCCTTGTCACGGGCGATGTCCATAAGCTCGGACATCCTGGCTGGCTGGCCGAATATGTGTACTGGCATCATCGCCGCGGTCCGGCCCCCCGCTGCCTTGATCACTACCTCTGGATCGATGTTGCCATCCATAGGATCGACGTCGGCGAACCGTGGCTCGCCACAGGCATGCACAACTGAGTTGGCGGTAGCGATGAAGGTGAACGGTGTGGTTATCACCTCTCGTCCTTTCACCCCTAATGCGATGAGCGCCAGTATAAGGGCGTCCGTACCCGAGGATACGGACACTGCCCGCCTGACGCCGATATAGCGGGCGAACTCCTCCTCAAAGCGGAATACGCTCTCGCCCATGACGATGCGCTCATCCCTTAAGGCGCTGGCAGCGGCCTCGACCATCTCCTCGTCCAATCGGGGCCTGCACATCGGGATCAGGTCATCACCTTCCGATGCTACGGGCCGGATTGCCGACCACCACGTCGCCTGCGGCCACATCATGAGTGACGACTGCTCCGGCGCCCACTTGGGCACCGCTGCCGATGGTCACGCCGCATACTATCACTGAACCAGCACCGATGGATGCACCATCCTCCACCATAGTAGGGACGATCTCCCAGTCACCGGTGGCCCTGGGACGGCGATCGTTGGTGAACGTGACCCGGGGACCGATGAAGACCTCATTGCCCATGGTAACGCCCGGAGGTATGAAGCTGAAGGCACCCACCTTGCATCGATCGCCGATGTTCACTTCCGAACCCATCTCCACATAAGATGCGATCCTGCAATCCCTACCGATGCGGCATCCGTACAGATTGCAGAAGCTCTGGATGACCGTGCCCTCCCCGATCTTGCATCCGTCGATGCGGTTGTACTCGCCCATCAACTTCATATGTCCAGTCATCTACTGGTACTCTTATTAATTCTTGCTCCACCCCAGGTCGACGTTCGAACCTTTTATTAGCCGATAGGACATCAACGCTTCGATGCTGATCTCCATCGTACTCAAGATCCTGAACGAGGAGGACAACATAGCCGATCTGCTGGACTCACTGGTGATACAGGAGGGGCCCATCGAGATCGTGATCGTGGATGCGGACTCCGATGACCGCACCCATGAGATCGTATCCGACTACATGGAGCGATACCCTTTTATCCATCTCCACATCAAGCGCGGCAGCCGGGGAGTAGGTCTTAATCACGGATTGAGCTTGGCCCAAGGGGACGTCATCGCCCTTACCGATGGCGATTGCATCGCCAACCCCAATTGGGTCAGCAGTATACGCCACACCATGACCGCAGGGGCCAGTATGATGGCCGGCCGGTCCATCAACATAGGGTTGAAAGCATGGGAGGAACTGGATCGGGTGGAGCTGAACTACAAGGGCGTGGACTGCACCTGGCCGGGATGCAACCTCGCCCTGATACGTGAGGTGTACGAAAAGGTAGGTGGTGTCGATCCCTGGTTCATCACCGCCGAGGATATCGACTTCAACTTTCGAGTCATCGAGGCCGGCTTCAGCATCGAGCACGATCCAGGGATGATCGTCTATAACCGTACCAGGTCGACGGTGTACGGATTCGTACGCCAGGCGTTCTGGAACGGGGCGGGCAGGAAACAGCTAACCCTAAAGCACGGTCGCCTCTGGCAGAGCTATGACCCCTTGCGCATGTTCAGGCAGAGGATGACGTTCTGGGCCATGATACGGTTGGTGTTCGCCATGATGGGATACATCGGTTTCAAGCTGTTCGGGGACAAAGGGCCGTATCAGTGAGTGTGACTAGAAGCCATTATATTCCCTTATTGAATAGTCCGCCTGATCAGATGGACCTCTCCGTGTTAATACCCACTATGAACGAGGAAGCGTCGATCGGCAGCGTGCTCGACGATGCCCGCTCTGCCCTCGATGGTGCCGGCATCGCCTATGAGATACTCGTCGTGGACACCGATTCCAAGGACCGCACCCGGGAGATCGCGATCGAGCGGGGAGCCAAGGTTATCGATGAGCCCCGCCGCGGATACGGCCGGGCCTACAGGACGGGTTTCGCCGCCGCCACTGGCGACGTCATCGCCACCCTTGACGCCGACTGCACCTATCCTGCCGAGGACATCCCATCACTATACCAACAACTGCTCGATGAGGATCTGGACTTCATAACCACCAACCGATTCGCCCGACTCGAAGAGGGGGCCATGAGCACCAAGCACCGATTCGGGAACTGGGCATTGACATTCTCCACCAATCTGCTGTTCCGTGTCAGGATAAAGGATTCGCAAAGCGGTATGTGGGTTTTCAGGCGGAGCATACTCGATGTTCTTAGCCTGACCTCAGATGGCATGCCCATGTCTGAGGAGATCAAGATCGAGGCATTCCGCCGTTCCAAAGCCACCGAAGTGCCGATCACCTATCGCCGGAGGGTGGGAGAAGTGAAACTTTCTTCGTGGAAGGACGGCCGCGAGAACCTGCTGTTCATTTGGCGCAAGCGATTCTCTAGAGGAACTCGTCCCTGATCGTGGATAGGGTCCTACGAAGACCTTCCCGGGCCTTTAGGTTGAATAGGCACGCCGATGGATGATAGGTGGGTATAAGGTTGATAGCGACGCCGTCGATGGATACTTGCATGCGAGTGTTGGCCGCCTCCTCCAGCGTCACCTCCCTGCCCAGGAGGCTACGGCAGGCCGACCGGCCCATGGCCACGATCACCATGCGATCACTTAGCTCCTGCAGCAGATAAGGCCGACAGGCGGCCATCTCATCGCCCTTGGGCCTGCGGTTGTCTGGGGGCCTGCACTTCACCGTATTGGTTATCATGAGCGCCTCCCTTGGGATCCCTTCCTCGATAAGCAAACGATCCAGCATGCCGCCGGCCTTGCCCACGAACGGACGGCCGAGACGGTCCTCGTTGGCTCCGGGAGCCTCGCCCACCAAGACCACAGGGGATCTGAGATCCCCCGATGGTGGCACCACCATGGTGCGGGTGCGGCACAAGCGGCAACGCTCGCACTCCATATCAAGGATCATCGACAATGTCCTCCGCTCTGATCAGGGCATGGAGCCTGACGCCTACGCCCCACAGCCGTTCTTGGCCCCCGGACTGCCGGTCGATCACCGCCAGCACATCCTCGACCACGGCCCCCTGTGATCTCAGGGTCTCGATCGCCGCGACCACCGAGCCACCGGAGGTGATGACATCCTCCACCACGAGAACCCGGGCCCCTGGAGACAGATCGCCCTCCACAAGTCGCGATGTCCCATGATCCTTGCGCTCCTTACGAACCATCACGTAGCGGTTGCCAGTGACCAAGGAGAGAGCCACCGCCAGTGGCACCGAACCCAGCACCACGCCGCCTATCACGTCGTGGTCGATGTCCTCGGACTCTCGGCACATGGCCTGGGCGATGATACCCAGTACCTCAGGGTCCGTGCTCGCCCTCTTGATGTCGATGTAATACCTGCTATTCTCACCAGAGGCCAGGGTGAATTCACCGTGCATAATGGCCCCGCACTCTGTCAATACTTCCTTGAGGTCCTTCATCTGTTCACCACGGTACATCCTTGGCACCCATCTTGTACCCTAAGACATTCACCAATCGGTGCAGCAACGGTGTCAGTATGACCACGAACAGCAGGCCGTATATGGCACCGCCGTTCACCAGATGATCCATGAACCAACTGGTGCTGGTGAGCAAGGTCAGACCGTAAGCACCTATGAGAAAATCATACTGGTCCAGCACCGGAGCCTTGGCACCACGGGCCAATCCTATCCTTCGCTTGAGGAACGAGCCACCTATATCTCCCAGAAGCGAACCCAGTGCCAGACTGAACATGGGCACCAGGCAGTCCGGGAACCCGCCGAAGTCCCATGGTTCACCCAGCCCGAGAAGGGTAGCGATCAGATACAGCATCATCCCCAGAAGCAGGCCGGACAGGGTTCCCCCCATAAGACCCGTCCATGTCTTGCCATCACCCAAAAGTCTGCTGCCACCCCATGACCGCCCCATATCCACAGGCGCGCCACCTCCGAATATCACTGCAGCGGAGTTGGGCAGGAGCGCCGGAAGCGTGAGCCATAGAACGCTTATGGCGATGATCACCGGGTGCATGCATGAACATCCCATCGTCGGTAATAAACCTTTTATCCATCCAAGAAGGCCTTCACCTCGGCCACCGGGTCCTGGCATGGGGTGCTACCCAACAACTCACTGAACCTCTTCGCCCTCTCATCGAGGATCACCGCCATGCCTCGATCCTGCTCGGAACGGATCAATCGACCAATGGCCTGCTGCATCCTTCGCACCGCTGGCACCTTGACCGTGTAATCCCATCCTCTCCCGAATCGCAGGTCATTATAGTGCATCAACGCCCTCTGCCTAGCTGTAGGCTTGGGGTAGGGTATGCCGACCAGTACCGCCAGCTCTAGCGCATCGCCAGGAAAATCCATGCCCTCTGCAACCCTGCCCCCCATTACGGCGAACATCACCGTATCCCGGTGCTCGCTGAACCGGGTCACGGTGTCCATGAGCTCACTCTGCGACATGCCCCGTCGCTCGATGGATACCCTGTGCCTGATGTCGGGAACACATCGATGGGCCATGGACTCCATCAATGTATGGGATGGGAAGAACACCATGGTATTGACATCCACCGCATTCGCCAGCTCCACTATCTGATCTGCGATCCTGCGCCTGGCCTCTGGGTCTCGTGTCATCACTTCGTAGCGGGTGGTCACCCCGGGCACATGCACCACCCGACGATTCTCCGGTGGGAACGGGGAGGCCATGTGCCTCATCATCGTGTCCTGTGGCAACCCCAGGGAGTCCCGATACTCCTCCATAGGGGTCAGAGTGCCCGACATGCTCACGGTGGCGTGGCTATCACGCATTGCCCCAGCGGCGATGGATGGATCGAGACAATAACTTTGGAACGATGGATTATCGCCACCTATGATCAGGCGCACATGGTGCTCCTCATCCATCTGCATCCAATATGTGAGGAACGCCCCCAGGGAGTGCATGTGCGATCGCGGCAGCCGCCCCATCCGTCGCTTGCTCTCCCGCACCACATCCCCGTACACCATCAGGTCATTTGCCATGGCTCCCAGACTGTGGCTGGTGGTGCGGAAATCGGTCATGAGCCCCTCGACTATGAAGTCTGGCGGTATCAAGCCGTCCTCGTCCAGCAGATACTCGGCCTGGGCCACATCAAGCAACCCCATCATGGACTGATTGAGATCCCGGGCACTCACCCCTTCTTTGACCTCTGGATCTCCGAAGTCGTCGATCTCCCTATCGACCATTGACAGCATCCGATCGGAGGCTGTCAATGTGTTGATCTCCCTGGCGTACTCGGGCAGGTTATGGGCCTCATCGATCACCAGTATCACATCGGTCATTGGTATGTTGAGCCACCCGAGGAACCTGTCCCGGATGAAAGGAACGAAGAAGTATGCGTAGGGGGCGGTGACCACATGCGCATAGGCCACCATCTCCTTCATCATCTCATAGGGGCACAGGCCCCGATCCTCGCAGTGCTCAATGAACCCCTCCACGGTTGGTAGCTCGGAGCGGCACCATGTCAGCAGCGAAGCCGTGTCCACCTCCCGTGTGGCCTTGTAGAATGGGCAGCCTTTACCCTCTCCGGACATAGCACGCCTCTTGCGCTCCTGACACATGCGAGAGAGCTCATCGGGGCTGCCAGAGCTTAGTTCGGGGTCGTCACGCGCCACCGGGCAGGAGCTCTTGCGGCCCTGCACCCCCATGGCAAATGCCCCAAGAGACGGCGCCAGCTGCCGCATCTCCAACATCACCTGGCGCTGCTGGGAGTTGGTACGGGTCAGGTACACGACCTTACGGCCATGGGCCATGGCCTCGGCCAATGCGCCCACCAGCGAGCAAACGGTCTTCCCGGTACCAGTACCGCTCTCCAGCACCAGGTTGGTTCCCCGCATCACGGTAGAGCGTACCAGCTGGCAAAATTGGATCTGCCCCTCACGGGGGCTGTACGGGAACCCATCCATCCCTTGGACCACCGACTTTCACGAGAATACGTTTTCGGCGGGGTCCTTGAAAGTAGTTCACTCTCGAGTCCAGACATCATCTGGTATCTCATCGTAGACTGAATCCGCCTCCTCCGTCTCATCACCCACGGATGATTCACCGGATATGAGCTGGACTATGCGATCCTTACGGAAGAGCCAATAGTGGATGCGCCACTCCCTGCCATCGTAGAGTGTGGTCTCTTCCCTCTCGGTGGTCAGAATGCCAGTGTCCTCTAGCATATAGAACGCATCGCGGTCCTCTGGCTCCAGAATATTATCTATTATACGTTCGTTGTAACCAAAGAAATTCAACACATGCTGTGCCATATATTGAGCCTGCTCATCGAGCATGCCCTTCATATCAATTCCGTTCTTGATGGCCAATGTAAGATCCTCCACGGTGAAGGTCACGCATACATTGGGCATATCTCCAGCCGCGGTTACATCTACCTGTCCCAATTCATCTGTTGTAGTGTCCATGTTCAATTGCTCCCAGGCCCCATAGGGATGCGCCCTCCGGGCGGATAGCACCCTATCCGTAGTCCCCGTTGAACGCTGTATATGAAATGATTTTATGAAACAATTTTACTGCTCGAACCCCTATATATAAGTTGACCATGCAACGTTTTTTTACGTTATATAAAGATTGTTAGCAAATGATATAAAAGATTTGTGGTTTGCAAGGGTTGCTGGGTCATTGTCGCTCAGTCCATATAGGCACGGGGCCTGATGTTACTGAGCTTGATGAAACGGGCCTCGTCGAACAGTGCATGCGCATTCAGCTCGTTGAGGACATCATTGGAAACCTCCCCGTCTACACTGATGAGCATCATTGCGGTGCCTCCGGGCACGTCCCTGCCCACGCCCATCCTGGCAATGTTTATGCCCTTTCCAGACAGCATGGTGGCTACCTTGGCGATGACTCCTGGAAGATCCTTGTACTGGGTGAGGATGAAGTCACCCTCCAGAGGGACCTCCAGATCGAAATCGTTCACGCCCACGATGCGGGGACTCCGCTTGGGGAACACGATGCCACGCACCTCCACCTTGCGCTCACCAGAGTACAGCCTGATGGATAGCATATTGGTGTACTTCTCCAGCTCCTCGACCTTTGACTCCACCACTTGGATGCCCTTCTCCTTGGCCAGGGCCTCGGCATTGATTATGTTGGTGCCCTCGCCGATGATGTTGGACAGCGCACCTATGAGCGCCGAGATGGTGACCATGCGAGCGTTCATGGTGGCGATCTCCCCATGGACAGTGACCTGGACCTTTTCCACCGGTCCATCGATCATCTGGAATGCGAAGGACCCCAGCATCTCTGCCAGGGGCACGAACGGAGCCAGCTCCGGGTCCAGTTCCCCCCGGGGAGCGTTAATGGCGTTTGTGATCGTTCCCTCTTTAAGAAACAGGGCCACATGCTCTGCCATCTCCAGTGACACTTTCTCCTGGGCCTCCTTGGTCGATGCGCCCAGATGGGGGGTCATCACCAGGTTATCGAGCTCCAGCAACGGAGAGCCCACCGGAGGCTCGTTGACGTATACATCGAACGCAGCACCGGCTATCCCCCGATCCTTGAGCGCGTGATAAAGCGCGTCCTCGTCCACGATACCGCCGCGGGCGCAATTCACCAGCATCACATGTGGTTTCATCATGGCGAACTGCTCGGTAGAGATCATGTTCTCGGTACTCTTGGTCTTTGGAGCATGCACAGTGATGACGTCGGATTGCCTGAGTACATCCTCCAGCTCCATCAAGCGCACACCCAGTTTCACAGCGATCTCCTCGGGCAGGAACGGATCGTATCCGATCAGCTTCATATTGAACGACTTGGCCCGCTTGGCCACTTCCCCGCCCACACGGCCAATGCCCACTATGCCCAAGGTCTTGCCATTCAGCTCCACCCCAGTGAACCGCTTGCGCTCCCATTTGCCCTCCGCCATGGAAGCATGGGCCCACACGATGTTGCGGGCCAAGGTCATCATCATGGCCATAGCGTGCTCCGCTGCGGATATTATATTGGCCTGGGGGGTGTTCATCACCAGAACACCTCTCCGAGTAGCATGGGCCACATCCACGTTGTCCACGCCCACGCCTGCACGGCCGACGACCTTAAGATCCTTGCCCGCATCGATGACATCAGCGGTCACCTTGGTGCCGCTCCTAATGATTATGGCATGGTATCCCGGTATGGTCTCCAGCAGCTCCTCATGACTGAGACCGGGAATTATATCGACCTCAAGGCCAGATTCCCTCCTTAGCAATTCCAGCCCCTCCTCTGACAGAGGGTCAGTTACAAGCAGTCTCATGCCATCTCCTCCAAGGCCTCGTCCATCGCCTTCAACAGACCCTTGACATCCTCAATGGTCAGGTCACCCATATGTCCGATGCGGAAGGTCTCGGCCTTGATGGGACCGTAGCCGTTGGATATCTCATAGCCGAACTCCAACAGCAGGGCCGTCATCCTGGCGAAGTCGATGCCCTTCTTCTCTATCACAGTAATCGTATTTGACCTGTGCCCCGCCTCGGCGAACAGCCCCAGTCTGCGCTTGGCCCAGCCCCGGACCAGGTCCGCCATTTCCCGATGGCGACGGTATCTCTGGGCGCTGCCTTCCTCAAGCCAGCGATCCAGCTGGTAGTCGAGGCCATACATGATGGATATGGGCGGAGTGGTCAAGGTGTAACCAGTATCGGCCTTCTTCTTAAGCTCGAGAAGGTCGAAATAGAAACCACGGTTTGGTACTTGGGCAGCCTTCTTCATCAAGCGATCGCTAGCACAGATTATTGCCAGCCCCGGCGGAAGTGCCAGGGCCTTCTGGGTGCCGAACAGCAATGCGTCGATGTCCAGATCGCAAAGACCCAGATCGATGCCTCCCACTGAGGTAACGCCATCAATGAACATGAGGGCGTCACTGGCTCCACGTACCTCGTTCACAATGCCTGAGACATCGTTCAGCACCCCGGTCGAACTCTCATTCGACACCAGGGTAACGGCCTCGATGGAATCGTCAAGATGACCCTCGATGTGCTCCCCTTTCACAGCCTTGCCCCAGGGGACGTCGATCTCGACGACATCCTTGCCGTTGGCTCGACCTATCCCTTGCCACCGGGTACCGAAAGAGCCGTTCGATAGACCCAGCATACGATCATTCACCCCGTTCCTGACGCAGGCCTCCATGAAACCAGTGGCCGATGCCGGAACCATCATTATGTGCAGGTCCGTATCCAGCGCCTTGTGCAGCTTCTCCACTATGCCTTCGTGCAGATCCTTATACTCCTTGCCCCGATGGGTCATCATCGGACGATGCATGGCGTTAAGAACCGCATCACGGACCTCGACCGGCCCTACAGTGAACAACCTATGACTCATGAAAGCCCCCCAAGAAGGATCCGGTGCTTAGGACCGAAAGCACAACCCAGAGGGCGATCCTTGTCCCTGTCCGGATCCCATATCAGAACGTCCTAGATAATAGGCGCAGGGAATGCCCTCGTCCAGGTTGGTGGAGGGAGCTCCATCGCCGACCGATAGACTTGACATGCCTGACACCGTCATATCCGGCCCGATAACCGGACGGTTCCGATATAAACCTTACGACCGCCGGATAGAGAATACCGTTATATCGGGATGGGGACATTGACCGACGATGACCAAGGAGCGTGTCGCGGTGGTCGGCATTGGCTACGTGGGACTTCCAGTAGCCTGTATGTTCGCATCTAGTGGATTCCGCACCATAGGGGTGGACATCGACCAGAGCAGGGTGGACATCATCAACTCCGGTACCTCCCCCATCAGAGGTGACGAGCCAGGGTTGCAGGACCTGCTGGGCACGGTGGTCGAGAATGGCATGTTCCATGCCACCTCCGATGTCGTCGAGACCAAGGGCAGCGATCTCGTCATCGTATGTGTCGACACCCCTCTGGATGCCAACGGATCGCCCTACCTGGGGCGGCTTCGGTCAGCATTGGAGGGGGTCGCCACCTGTCTGGTTCAGGGGGCCACTGTATCAGTGGAGTCCACCATACCGCCCGGGACCATGATCGGTACTGTGATCCCGATCCTAGAGGCGGGCAGCGGGCTGATGGCCGGCGATGACTTTCATGTGATCCATTGCCCAGAAAGGGTGATGGTCGGACGCTTGCTACACAATCTGATCAACTACGATCGAGTACTTGGCGGATTGGACGATGCCTCGCGCATCAGGGGGGCGCACTTCTACTCCACATTCATCGAGGGAAAGCTGCTCACCACCAGTCTGGTGGCAGCGGAGATAGCCAAGACTGGTGAGAATGCCTATCGTGATGTGCAGATAGCATTCGCCAACGAGATGGCGCTCATCTGCGAGTCGCTGGGGGCTGATGTGTTCGAAGTGCGGGACCTGATCAACTCCTGTCCATTCCGGGACATGCACATACCGGGAGCCGGAGTGGGTGGGCACTGCCTACCCAAGGACTCATGGCTGCTAGTGCATAACGCAGGGGAGGTTGCCAGGCTGATACCCGCGGCCCGGGAGGTGAACGACAGCATGCCTCACCATCTAGCCTCCATGGCCCGCCAAGCGGTCATTGGTATCGACGAACCCCGTATAGCGATCATGGGGCTGGCGTTCCTAGGGGATTCTGATGACGTGCGGGTATCGCCCAGCTATGTGGTGATCGACGACCTGGCCGACGTGGAACTTATGGTCCATGACCCGTTCGTCATTGAACCCTACCGGGCATCACTCACCGATGACCTGTGGTTGGCAATAGAGGGCGCGGATTGCGCAGTGTTCGTTACCGACCACAGCATCTATCGCGATCTGAACCTGGATCGGATGGCTTCGATGATGCGGACTGCGATCATCGTCGACGGGCGCAACCTTTTCCGATCAGAGGATTGCCACGAACACGGCATCATCTATCGGGGAATAGGTAAAGGGTAGTGTCCAGTAAGCCTTTCAAGCACTTCACTTACGTCATCAGGACCGATGCCATAATGGGTAACGAAGCGCACCGCAGTGGGGGAGAAGGCGAATATCCTGATCCCTATGTTCTCGGCCTGGAGTACGAAGGTGTCAGCATCCATCCCCAATGGAGAGACATCAGCGATGACTATGTTGGTCTGGACCGTGGACATGTCAACCCCAAACCCTATGGATCGAAGACCCTCTGCCAGGACCCTAGCGTTGTCATGGTCCTCCTGCAGGCGGTCCACCATATTCCTAAGGGCGTACAGCCCCGGAGCGGCGATCACCCCGGCCTGGCGCATTCCCCCACCGATCATCTTCCTGATCTTTCGAGCTCGTTCTATTGTCTCGGTGTCGCCCACCAGCATGGAGCCTACGGGTGCCGCAAGTCCCTTGGAAAGACAGAACATCACCGTGTCCGCCTCTCGAACCAGCCTATCCACCGGACAGGACTGGGCCAGCGAAGCGTTGAATATCCTGGCCCCATCCACATGCAGTCGCATGCCTAGCTCCTGAATGGCATCGGCGGCATCGGCGACCTGCTCCAGAGACCAGCAACAACCACCAGCCCTGTTATGGGTATTCTCAATGGCCACCAAGGACCCATGGGGGTAATGCAGATCCTCACCCCAATGCGCGGCCCGGACCTGGTCGCCAGTGAACACTCCCCTGGTGCCCTGCACCAGCTTGGGCATCAGACCGGCCACCGAAGCCATGCCCCCCACCTCGTAATAGTAAATGTGCGCCTCCTTCTCCAATATTACCTCGTCTCCATGTCCGCAGTGGACCATCAGGGCCAGCAGGTTGGCCTGAGTGCCACTGGTGGTCAACAGTCCCGCCTCCTTTCCCAGCATTCGGGATGCGGTCTCCTCCAACTCGATCACCGTGGGGTCCTCGCGCTCCACATCGTCGCCTAGTTCGGCATCGAGTATGCATTCCAGCATCGCCCGGTTGGGCTTGGTGAAGGTGTCACTCCGGAGATCTATGGCACGCATCATGACTCCGTTACCTTTGGCGCGTACTTAGCGCGTACTTATACATTAGCCGTATGCACTACTGCACCGCTATTGAGCGAAGCCAATGCCGCTTCGCACACCTGAAGGCTCTGCAATGCATCCCAACCTGAAACCAGCGGTTCAGATCGGCCCTCTGCTGCCCGCAAGAAGTCGACCAGCTCCCGCCTCAGGGGCTCTTCGTGTCGCAAAGCCATGGTCCTGATGTTGTACTCAAGAGGTATGGTACTCATGTCCGCGGGGTCTATCTCGCCATAAGTGGAGCTGGATTCCTTCACAGTCTGAGTGATGAAATCCACATCCATCAGACCGCCAGAGCATGTCAGCGACAGCGAACGTACCTTGAGTGGGGTGAGCCAATTGGTCTCTACGTGCCCGGTGGTACCATCCGCGAACCCCAATGATATGACGGCGTGGTCATCATAACCTTGGTTGCGATAGCAGCCGCCCACAGCGTACACACTGACCACCTCCTGACCGCTCACATGCCTCATCACATCCACATCATGTATGCCAAGGTCCATGACCACCCCCACGTCCCTGATGCGGGACGGGAATGAGGAAACACGGCGGGTGGACATGGAGATTATCTCACCTAGACGCCCGTGTGCTAGCGACTCCCGGGTGGCGGCCACCACCGGGTTGAAGCGCTCGATGAGGCCCACCATCAGTGTCAGATCCTCCTCATCGGCCTTGCGGCACAGGCCTTCGGCTATCTGGCTGCTGCCGGTGAACGGCTTCTCGATCAGAACGTCCACCCCGGCCTCCATCGCCGCCAACGCCACCTGGGCATGAACACTAGTGGGGGTGGCGACAGTGACAGCATCGACGCGTGACAGCAGAGCGTCCATATCGCTGAAGTACTCAGTATCGAACCTGGAGGCAACATCCTCGCCCATCTCCCGGCTAAGGTCGTAGATCCCCACCAACTTAGCGATCTCCGAATAGACCCGAGCATGATTCTTGCCCATAGACCCAACGCCGATGACACCCACCTTGAGCATAATGGCTCATAGGCTGTAGGCATGATAAAGCTCACCCTCACGATGAAATACAGGCGAACCCATCATGATGATGATGAGGAGAGACCTCATGAATATCCTATCATGCCCGCATTGCCAGGGTGAGCTTGAGCTGAAAATGGCGACCGACAATGATGAAGAGATCGTCGATGGCACCCTATTATGCGTTAGTTGTGGTCGAAGCTACCAGATCGAGGACGGGATACCGAACCTGCTGCCCCACTAGAGCTGTGCGAGGGCCCGCTTCATCCGCCCCAGGCCCTCCTCGAGGCTCTCGCGGCTGGCAGCATAGGACAATCGGAAGTGTCCCTCCCCTGATGTGCCGAAGGCGGCACCGGGAGTTATGGCCACCCTGGCCTTCTCCAGCAGATAAGTGGCCAAGCGCTCCGATGACATATCGAAGTCATACTCTGGGAACACGTAGAACGCCCCCTTCGGCGGAAGTACGTTGATAGAGGGGATCTCATCCATCAGATCCAACACCAGCTTGCGGCGTTCTCCGAACTCTTTTACCATGGTCGCCACCGATTCCTGGGGCCCGTTCAAAGCCTCGACGCCAGCGGTCTGAGTGAACGATACGCAGCAGGTGATGGACTGGGTCTGAAGCTTGTTGACCACGTTGATGTTCTCCTCACTGGCCAGCAGCCAGCCCAGCCGCCACCCTGTCATGGCATAGGTCTTGGAGAAACCATTGATGGTCAGTGTCCTCTCCATCATGCCATCCAATGAGGCGATGGATAGGTGATTCCCCTCGTAGATTATCTTCTCATACACCTCATCAGCCATCACCATCAGGTCATGGTCCTTAGCTAGGTCCGCGATCCCACGTATCTCGTCGGAAGACAGTACACTACCACAGGGGTTGGAGGGTGTGTTCATCACGATCATCTTGGTGTTCTCGTTGATCTGCTCGGCCACCATCTCAGGAGTCATCCGATATTCGCTGGCCGCAGATACGGGTACGAACCTTGGTCTGGCACCTGTCAGCCTTACACAGGCCTCGTAAGTGCCCCAGGTCGGATCCTGCATGATGACCTCGTCACCCTCTTGGAGAAATGCCAGGCAGCTCAAGAAGATGGCCTGCTTACTAGGTGTGATAAGAACATTGGATGAGCCGCAACGGATGCCATTGTCCCGATCGGACTTGTCAGCCACCGCCCGCCTCAACTCGGGAATGCCCTTGGACGGCGTGTAGTGGGTGAATCGTTCGTCCAGTGTGTCCTTGGCCACTTGGACGATGTTCTCTGGGGTGCCGAAGTCCGGCTCCCCCATGGAGAAGGCCAGCACATCCACGCCCTCGGCCTTCATCCGACTTACCAGATTCGATATCTTCACGGTGCCTGACTCAGGCACGCTGCTCATCCTGTCTGCGACCATTGCCTACAAGAAGATGCGTTCCCGTTGATATTCTTTACTGAATCGCGGGTACGGAATGTACGAAAAACGCAGCGCCATTGCGTCATCCGTATCGGGAAGCCTGGCCTACACAAAACCATATATAACGGGTGTGGAGTAACTGGACCTGGTGAGCTAAAATATGCCTTTTGAGCTGGACATGAGCAAGCTCAGATACGGAACGGACCTTATTAAAAGGGGTTTCGCCCGAATGCAACAGGGCGGCGTGGTCATGGACGTGACCAACGCAGATCAGGCTGCGATCGCCGAGGAAGCTGGTGCGGTTGCAGTGATGGCTTTAGAACGGGTACCCGCAGATATAAGGGCCCAAGGAGGGGTGGCCCGGATGGCCGACCCGGTCAAGATCCAAGAGATCATGGAGATCGTCACCATACCAGTGATGGCCAAGTGTCGCATCGGACACTTCGTGGAGGCCCAGGTACTGGAGTCCCTGGGCGTCGACATGATCGATGAGTCTGAGGTCCTGACCCCCGCCGACCCGTTCCATCATGTCTACAAGAACGACTTCACCGTCCCATTCGTCTGCGGTTGCCGAAGCTTAGGGGAGGCACTCAGGCGCATACATGAGGGCGCTGCCATGATCCGCACCAAAGGTGAAGCAGGTACCGGCAATGTGGTCGAGGCGGTAAGACACCAGAGGACCATTCTAGACCAGATCCACTCCCTCAAGGCCAGGGACGAGCTGGAACTAGCGGTCTTCGCCCGCGAGATCGAGGCCCCGGTCGAGCTTGTGATCGAGGTGGCCAGTCTCCAGAGGCTTCCGGTCATTAACTTCGCTGCTGGCGGCATCGCCACTCCGGCGGACGCTGCCCTAATGATGCAGCTGGGCTCCGATGGCGTCTTTGTCGGGTCGGGCATATTCAAATCTGACGACCCGGATACCAGGGCCAAGGCCATTGTCGAGGCAGTATCGCACTATGATGATCCAAAGGTCATCGCCGAGGTCTCGAGAGGACTTGGTGAGGCCATGAAAGGTATCGAAATATCCACCATCCCTCCAGAGCAGAGGCTCCAGGAAAGAGGATTGTAGGGGCTTAGCCCCCCTCGAACCCTATAACATTCTCAAGACAGGATCAGGTCCAAGGCGTCCATGTCCCTAGCCATCTGGATCTCCTTGGCGATCCTCATCCCTGTGCTCATGCCAGGATGGATCATCTCCGAATAGGGCGAGCCATTGATGAAAGGATTTGTGCCCGCCACGATTCGAGACGATATCTCGAACACCTTGAACTCCAGCTTATCGGTGACTATTGACTCAAGACAGAACGGGCCAACCATTCCTCCGAACAGTTCTATGGACCGGTTCACGATGCGCTCCGCCATCTCGAAGGCCTTGGGCAAGAGGCTCTCCCTGATGACCACAGGGACGTTGCCAGTGACCACGAAGGACGGATAGAGTTGATGCTTCTTGAGCTCCTCTTGGGCGCCCAACTTGTACATCTCATCAATGTTGGACTCGTCCCGGCGATCGATGGAAAGCATCTCAATGGTACCGTCCCCTGCATGATATCCTTCCTTCACGATAGGGGAATAGAAAAAGTGAAGATAGTACCTTGTTCCGAGCACATACTCCTGCATGGTGTAAGGAACATTGTGCTCTATGCCCAGCTTGAAGTCGTTGTGGTCCTTGGCGATGAAGAACCCACGCCCACCCTTGGCACCGTGGTACTTCACCAGTACCGGGCGGTCGATGTGTTCCGCATCATTCACTATCTCCGGCATGCTCACGCCTGCGGAGGTTAGCCACTCTCGCTCCTTGTCGCGGTCCGATTCCCACGCCAGCACCTTTCGGTTCCCAAAGGAGGGCACATCCATCCTCTCAAACTTTTTGGGGCCGAGGTATTCCACGAAGGAACCATGAGGTATGATGATGACATTGTTCTCTACGAAGAAATCGGCCTTATCGAGCATCTCATCATAGGACGATAGTTGCACGAACTCATCAGGCCGTGCCAGGGGAAAAGCATCGTAATGCTTGGTGTCCTGAGTCACCGTTATGCCCATGGTCCTAAAGCCCAGCTTCTTGGCACCATGGAATATCTGCAATGAAGAGTGGGAGCAGAGGGTGGCTATGACCAGCTCATCCTTGTCATAATCCTCAAGGATGCCATCTATCCTCCTATCGGGAACCATATTGAACCATTCCTTTCTCCATTTTAAACGTTTCCATCATGTCCAAAGGTTGAAACCTAGTACATAGAACAGGAATGCACTCACCAAGGCTCGGATGAAACCACCAACGAAGCTAGCTAGGACGAACCATCGCCACTCCAGCGGATTGCCCTCGTCCTGGAATATGGAGAATATGTACACTGGGACGGTATCGGTCATGAACGGTATGCTGAGCAGGAAGATCAATCCGATGTAACGGAACTTGCGAACCAGAAGGGTGCAGCCGCAGACGATCGCGTTGAACCAGCCCCATCGCTCCGACCATCCCCTGACCGGGCCCTCCATTGCGCCACCGATCCGAAAGACTATGAAGGCACCAGCCCCCTTGCCCGCCACCAAGATCAGAGCCTTCAGCCATATGGAGGTGCCCGGGTTCATGAACAGGCCCAGCTCAATGGGGATGGGCAAGAACACCGTGGCGGCAATGGAGTACAAGAAGAACAGTACCCCAAACATGAACGGGTCAGCGGAGTTCTCCTGGAGGAACCCCATGATGATCTCCACCACCTCCGTCCAACTGACCACACCCCCTTTAACGTCAACTGATAGAAAAAGGTTGTTTATGATGGCCATAGCGTGCCATGAAATCAACATCACCCGTTCCTTGACCCTGATGGAGGCACCCAGACGACAAAGACTATTTATCTTCCCATATTAATACAGCGCCAGGGAATACAATGGCGCCTAGGAAGAAGAAGGAAGAGCCGGAAAATGATGAGGACTGGTTCGCCAAGCTCGACAAGGAGCTTGAGAAGCAAACCGATTCCATCACTAAGGACGAGGTTCAAAACCAACAGCAGAGGCGTGACATCAACAAATCCCTGTTGAACGACCTCTGGCGGATTGCCGACAGGTTCGAGAAGATCAGGATCCACTTTACCATGGAGCCGGCCTTCAGCGACTTCGCACTGTTCACCAAGTTCCCCGACGAGTACCGACTCCGGGAGGACTTCAGGTTCCAGGATGTCCGCACCGTCCAGCTTACGGACAGGACCATGGACCAAGGGAGGATGGGTGACGCCCTCAAAGTAAACTATTACATGATGGACTCCACACCCTACCTAAGGATGACCTTCGAGTTCTGCGAGGGTGAGCAGTACTACAAGTACGCAGGGTGGAAACGGATATTCGCTCAGTTCGTCATATACAACGCTCCAGTGACCAAGGTGAACATGAACACCATGCACAACAAGATGGGCGATGTAGTGAAGTCCTGGTACGAATCCCATCTGCGTAAAGACCGGGACATAGTCATCCGGCATCTCAAAGAGAACTACGAGAGGGGCGAGACCTTTACCCAGTAGGATCTCTGGCCCCTTCGGGGGCGGTCCAAACCATTTTCGGCTTTTTCGGTCTACCCTCAGCATCATATTAAACGTTCTATTCATATCTCCAATATTGACATCTCCACCGAGGTGCGATGATGAAAAAGGAACAGCTCGCACCCATGGCCAAGGAAATCAACAGGGTGCTTAAGGACAAGAATGAGGAGGACATCCTCCAAGAGTTGGAAACGCTTGTGAACGAATATGGCGTCAATGTAGATGACGCTATGCGCAGCATCGTCCGGAAGTTCGGAGGCAATGTCGGCCAGTTATCCTTACAAGGAGGCAGGATGACCATTGCCGAGATCACCGGTTCAGAACAAAGCTTAGACCTGCTCGCCCGCATCGTCTACATAAGTAAACGGATGATCGGCAAGGACGGCGACAGGGAGATAGTGGGTGGCATCCTTGGAGATGACACTGGCACCATCCCATTCACCGTCTGGGAGCCCGAAGGGTTCGATCTGGAGAAGGGCGAGGTGTTACTCATCCGCGATGCCTATGCCAAGGAGTGGAACGACGAGGCCCAGGTCAATCTGGGCAACCGCGCCACATGGGAACGTAAGAATCCCACCGAGCTACCGATGCCGGAAAGGATGCCGGCTCAGGAGGTCAAGGTCACCGATCTGAAGGAGGGGATGCGGAGTGTCATCATCACCGGACGGCTGGTAGATGTGGAGCAGCGCACCATCAACCTAGAGGCTGGACCCAAGACGGTTATCTCTGGCGTCCTTGCCGATGAAACTGGCAAGGTCCAGTTCACCGACTGGAGCGAGCACGAACTCCAGACAGGCATGGGCGTCCGCATCGAGAATGCCTACGTCAGGGCCTGGAGGGGCATACCTCAACTCAACTTCGGAGAGTACGCCACCGTCGTTACCGACGATGGGCTGCCCCCTGTGACTGATTTAGTCAATAGTGAGCCCCGCCCCATCAGCGACCTCGAAAGCAGCGGGGGGGGCTTCGATATCGTCATCAGGGGAACGGTGTTAGAGATCAAGCGCGGTAGTGGTCTCATCCAGCGCTGCCCCGAATGCCACCGCATGGTTCAAAAGAACGAGTGCATGGTCCACGGAAAGGTTGAAGCGAACTACGATCTCAGGATCAAGGCCGTAGTGGACGATGGTACCGGGGCCATGACCGTGATAATGGGCCAAGACATCACCAAACAGCTGGCCGGGATCGACCTGGCCCGAGCACAGGAGATGGCCCAGGAAGCTATGGACATGGAAGTGGACCAAGAGTTCATCGAGGAGCGCCTGATCGCTAGGCCGGTCGAGGTCCAGGGTAATGCCTCCTCTGACGAGTATGGCATGATGCTCATCGCCTCCCGGACCGAGCTGATGAGTCGGGACACAATGGCCGGCATCGAGGCATTGGTGGCCAAACTGGAGGGATCGGTATGATCCGCCGAGAAGTCGCCTGGAGGGTGTTCGCCGGTGAGTTCAATGCATCCACCCTGCACGTGAAGGATTCAGAGGAGGAGCGTTCCCCATCATATGTGGTAACCCCCATAGGTGCAATGATCAATCGCATGTTCGTCGTTGGGGTTCTAACCGAGAACGAGAACATTGGAACTGACAACGAACCCATGTGGAGGGGGCGGATCTCCGACCCTACCGGGACGTTCTACATTTCCGCTGGGAAGTATCAACCCGAGGCAGCGTCCATGCTCTCACGCCTCAAAGTACCAGCCTTCGTTGCCGTCATTGGCAAGAGCAGGGTCTATTCCCCCGAAGGCGGAAAGATGTACCTATCGATACGACCCGAGACCATAG
Source organism: Methanomassiliicoccales archaeon (assembly GCA_030604065.1). Lineage (GTDB taxonomy): Archaea > Thermoplasmatota > Thermoplasmata > Methanomassiliicoccales > JAUVWO01 > JAUVWO01. The sequence goes on from JAUVWO010000002.1 coordinate 38,958, forward strand.
TGGAAGTGGATGCGGGAATCAGAGACCTCTGGATACTGGATACAGCCAAGGCCACCCTCCTTCGTATGGAAGCCATGAAAGCGGCCACGACGATAGAAGAACCTTCCGAGAACGCGTTGGTAGAACAAGGATACTCGCCTACGGTGGCTCACGGAGTCATGCGTAGTTACCAGTTCTATGGCATGACCGACCTGGACAAGTATAGATCCATGGTACTAGCGACACTCAAGCGTACGCTGCCCAACACGGATGAGGAAGATCACTACGTGCCCAACTTGAGCGCGGCGGAGGAGATCGACATAGAGGAAAGACCAGACGATATGGACCAGGAAGACAGTGTTCTCGATGTCATAGAGGAACTGGACCTAGACGGCAGGGGTGCCCCATTAGATGACCTGATCTCCGCGACATCCCGCATGGAGATGGACCGGACCCGCCTTGAGGAGGTCATCAATTCGCTGCTTGACAAAGGGCTGATCTACGAACCGGTCCTGGGTAAGATGAAACGCATCTGATCAGCGGAATTCGTCCTTGGACAGCACCAGTAATATAAGGGCGATTATCCCAAGTATCGTACAGAGGTATGCTGGGCCAATGGAGACGATGGCGGCTATCGAGCCTATTAGAGCGAAGCCCCACCGTGTCCTCTTCAAGGCCATGAACCCTCCACCTATGGACAGCACCGATGTGATGATAATGACGGCAACGCAAACCTGAAGAATCTGCTCGATCATGGCTGCGTCGACACCCTCTGGTAGATCTCCCACCATGTCCGTCAACAGATCGATGTTGGCGAGCAGATATATAGCATAGATCACCCCAATGACCCCGGCGACCACCAGCATGGCCCCAGCAAGCTTTGGCTTGATCGATGCCGTCTGTGGCAGGGAGGCGTAATACTGATGGGCCTCATGATTCCTCATCTCGCTACCACAGAACGGACAGATATTCGACCCAGGCGGCACGTCCGAGCCGCATCGAGGACAGAATTCCTTGGCGCTATAGTCCTCCTCCACAGTTCACACCCGTATGAAGATGGGGGCATGGGTATAATAATAGCGTTATTTTGCAGATAGAAAAAAGAAAAAGGATTATAGGAAAGGGATTTGAAGAATCAGTTCAGCTCACGAAGGAGCTGGTCCTCGAACTGCCACTGAACCTGAACGTGCTCGTTACTATCCTTGACCAGGACGTAGATCCAATAGATGCCGAATAGGCCAAAGGTGACAATGGTCACGATCAGGTAAACGATGAATGATCGGTTTGGCAGCACTCTCCACGAAGGCAGCACCATCTGCATGCCCATCTCCTTGCCTGCATACTGCACCTGTTGGGTGAAAGCGTGCCAGCGACGATCGTGCTCGGGAGCGAACTCGGTGAACACGTATAACAGATAGAGCATGGCGAATAGGTTGACTATGGGTATGATAAGAAGAATGACCCAAAGTATCCCATCCAAGCTCTTCTCTCTGGCGCCAGCTTCATAGTTGATGCTCTCCATGGTACCGATCTGAGCAGAAATCATCTTGCCCACATCTGAATCTCGGGCTGCAAAGTCCTTGAAATGGTTTATCAACGACATTCTCAGCATGGCCTCACGGCGAGAGTGCTTGTCCATCCTCTTGATCATCTTGTAAAAGAGGATAAGCATCAGTATCGTTCCGATGAGGGAGATCCACCAAAGGCCTATAAGGGATCCTACAATTGCTATAGCAATGACAATAAGAGGCATTAATGCCCAATATTCCGGCAGGATCTCCTCATTCTGATGCCTCATCTGTATAGCACCCCGCACTCCGCCAGCCTGGGAATGTTGCATCCCTGGCGGCCCGGTGGGAGGCGTTTCTCCTCCATATTGCATTTTTACACCCCGTTATGAAATATTAGTATGTCATCAATCGATATGGTAGATTAAATTTTCCTATTGATATCCCGACTTTTGCACTTGAAGAATTAAGTGCGTCCTCAGTCATGCAGTTCTATGGCATTACAACAAGCAAGACTGAGAACATCCAGAATAGAGCCGAACGAGAATAAGACAGTTCCGATTGGCAC
>JAUVWO010000108.1 GCA_030604065.1 Methanomassiliicoccales archaeon
GCCCGCTCCTCCTCATCGCTGGATCCAGCCATGACATCGACCTCTTCCAAACAGACGTCGTCCTGTCCCAACCTCCGGGCCAGCTCCCCTTTGTGATACCTTATGACCCTACCATAGCGGGGCATGGGATCAATGAGCATTAGCGTCTGTAATATGTCGTTGTTCCCCTGGGCCAGCAGATGGTCACCCTTGCTTGCGACCAGCATCTGGGCCTCCCTGCCTCGCCCGGCATGGATGAGGTGGTACAGCCTCTCACCATAGTCCCCATGCTTGAGCCAGTAGTCGGCTGCGTCGCTATGATGCGCCCGCAGATCCCCTTCATTGAGCATTCCCGGTATGGAACTGCGCAGCTCGGGTGGCATATCTACCTTGCCTTCCCGGTTCAGCGGCAAGAAGCCGCGCTCCCTTTCTGGCAGAACCTCCTTGTTGAACGGCTGCCTGAAGACACAGGAAGCTGCGAAGGCCCGGCGCTGCTCCTCGTTGATCGAACCCCATAGCTCATCCCCCTTGGCCCGCCGCAGGTCCAGCAGCGGAAGCACATCGATGCCCTCGCGACGGGCATAGTCCTCGATGTCAGTGGCCCGCTGATGCCCGCGGACTGTGAGGAAGTACGCCTTGCGCTTGGTCTTTCCCCGCCGTATATGGGCCAGCCGTTCCATGACCTCTTCCAATTCCTTCAGCTTCTTGAGCTCGATGGCAGCGTGCGCCCTAGATATCCTCAGGCTAGAAGCGATTCCATCCTGGCTTATGTCCGCCGGTACATCGAACTCCTCGACATACCTGCTGTAATTAGAGAGGTACAGCAATATCCTCTCAGCAACGGTGAGTCCGTTAGCCATCCTATCACCCAACTACCCATCTACAACGGGTCTTAACAGAAGAACCGTTACATGTGAACTACAGTTTCCCCGGATAATATCACGATACTAGAGCATAAAACGGTTTCGGACTGATTTCAATTCACCGGAATAATGCTACCAGATCCTCGAGCCGCACCGCCATCTGCTTCCCGGAGGACATGTCCCGAACCGTGACCTCTCCACGGCCTATATCGCGCTCTCCCACCACTATGACGTTGCGGGCGCCGATCGACGAGGCATACTTCATGCTCTTGTTGAGCTTGCGGCGCATCAGGTCCACGTCAGCGCTCACCCCGTTGCGACGAAGGTCGGCTGCCACCTGCTGGGCCTTGGCCAGCATATCATCCCCCACGGGCAGCACGAAGACCTCCACCCCAATGTCAGATACGACTTGGCCCTCGCGCTCCATGGCCAGCAATATTCGGTCGAAGCCTATCGCGAACCCGGATGTGAAAGCGGCCTCGCCCCCGAATAGCTCAGTGAGGCTGTACGACCCGCCACCCATTATCTGCTTCTCCGCCCCCAGGGACGGGGCGTCACCCTCGAACACCATTCCAGTGTAATAGTCCAGTCCCCGTACTACACCTAGGTCCACGGTGAGATTCATGACATCGTAGGGTTCCAACGCCTTGAACACCTGCCGCAGATAATCAGACGCCTGATCGTCAAAGCCCTCCAGAACATCTACCGGCCCACTGATGCGGGTGATGTCCTCGATCTCATCAATATCTGTACCACCCACTCCGGCGGTGGTCAAGAGATCGCGGACATCATCGTACATCTTCTTATCCAGTCGCTGCAGCACCGGTGCCATCTCGCCGGGGGTGAGGTGACGTTCCAGCCGCTCCCTCAACACTCCGATGTGGCCCACCCTTATGCCATACTCCCTAAGTCCGGTGGATTCGATCATCGACGCTGCCAGCGCTATCACCTCGGCATCGGTCTCCGGCAAGGCGCTGCCCACCACTTCGGCTCCGAACTGGAAGAACTCCCGATACCTTCCGCTCTGGGGGCGCTCGTAGCGGAAGCACTGGCCAAAATAGAACAGCTTTAACGGTCGGGGCAGGTTGGCTAGATCGTTGACGAAGAAACGCATCACTGGTGCGGTGAGCTCAGGTCTAAGAGCGATCGGTCGCCCACCCTTGTCCTCGAAGGCATATATCTCCTCCACAATGTTCGGCCCCGACTTCAGAGTGAACAGTTCGGTTCTCTCGAACATGGGAGTAGCGACCTCCTGGAAACCGAAAAGGTGGGCCTGCCGCCTGAAGGTCGCCTCCAGATCTCGCCTGACCGCCATCTCTCCCGGACCAAAGTCCCTGGTTCCCCGGGGCCGCTGTATCATGAGATGCAATCGAAGGGTCGCTATTAATTCCTTCTGACATACCCCCCGCCTTGAAAAGCGGGGATTCTCCGGCTCGTACCGTTGCTCATCCGACCACATCCGTAGTCCAGTTGTGGTTGTCCCATCGATATACCGTTGAGGCTGCCAGCGCCCCACTACTCCCCGTGGAAAACATTACGACGCTAACTCCCCCCTAAAGAAGGGAGAATGCGCGTCAGGCTTCTCTTTCATGGCATCCAGCGCACTATCCAAATCTGCAATGATATCCTCTACACCCTCGATGCCGACAGAGAGCCTCACCGTTGCCTCGGTAATACCCAACGCCGCCCCCTCCGTTTCGGTTAGAACTGCATGAGATGTCATGATGGGCATCGATGCCAAAGACTCCACCCCACCAAGGGATGGTGCCAGGGCCACCAGCCGCAGTGACCTCAGGAATCGCTTGGCCTCATCGAGCCCACCGTTGATATCAAAGGCCAGCATGCCCCCGTATCCATCCATGAGCTTGGTTGCCAGCTCATGTTGGGGATGGGACTCCAGATGGCGGGCAACCTCCAGACCATTGGCGTTGTGACGCTCCATGCGTATGGATAGGGTCTTCATGCCCCGTTGCAGCAGGAAAGTGGCGTGGGGGTCCATGACCCCACCCATGCGCCGACGCCCCGACTTGATCCCCTCCATGACGCTGCGGGCACCGATCACCGCCCCTCCGATCAGGTCCGAGTGGCCGTTCAGGTACTTACTGCAACTGTGGACCACTAGATCCACGCCGTGCCCCAACGGTCGCTGGTTGCAAGGAGTGGCGAAGGTGCTGTCCATCACTGTTAGCGCTCCGCGCTCCCGGGCCTGGGCTGCAATGAGGGGGAAGTCGACCAGCTTGAGAGTGGGGTTGGTGGGCGATTCCATCCACACCATCCTAACACCGTCATCAAGATGCTCCGGCAACGATGCCATCTGCTCCAGGCTCAGGGCCCGCACCTTGATGCCGTATCGTGGGAGCTGGCCAAGCATCGCGATCGAGCCTCCGTAGACATCGGCCATGGCCAGGACCGTGTCGCCCTCCCTGAGCTTGGTCAGCAGCACGGTGGAGATTGCCGCCATTCCGCTGGAGAACAGCAGAGCGCGATCCCCTCCCTCAAGAGCGGCCAGCTTGTCCTCCACCGCGGCCACTGTTGGATTCTCATGCCGGGTGTAGAGGTAGATGCCACTAGGTGCCTCACCCTGCCAGGTCCGTGGGTCATCGGTGGGATAGAGATAGGTGAATGTCTGGTAGATAGGCGTGGTCACGGATCTCGTAGGGTCCTTCATCTCTCCAGCGCGGACTGCCAGAGTGCTCTTCCCTTTCCGCATGATGATGATCGAGGGGGGGCGGCAATAATCCTTTCCGTGGTGCGTCGATCAAACATTGATCATTGAGCGATTTTAACTGTGCTCTTCCTTGAGAATTGGCCCTCCTTGTATCAGAATGGAACCGAGGGGGCCCGATACCATCTGATACCTTATTGATCACTTGGTCCCGCTCTTATTGATAGAGAAAAAGAATAGACCCAACAACGCGCCCATGATGAAGCCAGCGAGTGCAGCGTCAATACTATGGAATATAAGACTGAACACATCCCCTTCAAAAATGCCTTCGATCGCCATCACGGCAAAATCTATCAGGAACAGGAACGCCCCGCAGCTTACCCCTGCAATGATTGCCGTGTCCTTTCTTGACATAGCGTCTCCGACCATCATCATCCCTATATTTCCAACACGGCCCTTTGATTAAAAACAATCCTACGGTCGTGATCACATCCACATTCGTGGTTCGTTATCAGGTAGCACTATGCATCAATTCACTAGACCTCATCGTCTAAGGGAGCTCGGATAATGCCCAGAGAAGTGCCATTGTTATTTCTATCCCGACTTTTGCACTTGAAGAATTAAGTGCGTCCTCAGTCATGCAGTTCTATGGCATTACAACAAGCAAGACTGAGAACATCCAGAATAGAGCCGAACGAGAATAAGACAGTTCCGATTGGCAC
>JAUVWO010000124.1 GCA_030604065.1 Methanomassiliicoccales archaeon
ACCATATGGGCAGCGTGAGACAGAACGCGATATCCGAGTATCTGGCTCTGGACAAGGCCACCGTGACTCGTGCGGTCCGTCGGCTGTTGGAGCTTGACTATGTGGAGAGGTATCGGGATCCAGACGACGCCCGTCAGTACATAATCCGACTTACTAGGGAGGGGGATGCTCTTATACCGAGACTTATGGAGGTAGAGGCAGTCCTGGAGTCCAGTTTGCTGGGCGCCCTGACCATGGAGGAGGAGATGATCATGCGGGACACCCTCAGGCGAATGGGACTCAATGCGATCGGTGCCCTGGAGGATGTCCGCAATGGATGAGGGTAACGAGTCTGTCCGTCTACTCATGGGTGACTACCGCAAGGCGATGTGGAAGATGTCGGTGCCCATGATAATCGCCATGGCAGTGCAGATGGCATACAACCTTTTCGATGCCATTTGGGTCTCCGGACTGGGTGCCGACGCATTGGCGGCGGTCGCCTTTGTGTTTCCTCTGTTCTTTGTGGTCATGGGCCTTGCCAACGGTATCGGAGTGGGGGCCACTGCAGCCATCTCTCGTCGCATCGGGTCAGGGGATAAGCGGGGTGCCGACAGCGTGGCCACCCACACGATGGCGCTTGTGGCAGTGATCTCCATTTGCCTGACCGTTCCGTTCGTGATCTTGGCTGATGATATCTTCACTTGGATGGGGGCCGGAGACGCCATTCCTTTGGCCACCAGTTACGCCCAGGTTCTCTTCAGCGGCACCATCATCATCTTCTTTGCCAGCGTGGCCATGGCCATCCTGCGCGGCGAGGGTGATGCCAAACGCTCCATGTACATCATGGTCATAGGCTCAGTATTGAACATAGTCCTTGATCCCATCTTCATATACGGATTGGATATGGGCATCGCCGGTGCCGCATGGGCGACGTTACTGGCCTTCGGGGTGTCTGCTTCGGTCATGATATACTGGCTGATGATCAAGCGCGACACCTATGTGACCATATCCATCAAGGGTTTCAGATGGGATCGTGCCATACTTCGGGACATATTCAAGGTCGGTCTTCCCGCCAGCGTCATGCAGATATCGATGGCGCTCACCCAGTTCGTGGTCAACTTGATCATCCTGATGGTCGGGAGCACTGATGGAGTAGCGGTATATGGTACTGGGTGGAGGATAATCTCATTCCAGATGGTCCCCCTGTTCGGTATCGCCGCGGCGCTTACCCCTGTGGTTGGTGCGGCTTATGGATCCAAGAAGTTCTCCAAGATCGGAGGAGCTCACCTCTACGGGACCAAGATGGGTCTGGCCTTAGAGCTGATCCTTACCGCATTGGTGTTGATAGCCGCCCCGTGGCTGGCTCTGATATTCACATCAACAGGGGATTCGCAGAGACTGTATGGCGACATTGTCACATTCCTGCGCATCGCCACCCTCTTCGTCCCATTCGTTTCACTGGGGATGCTGTCATCGGCGATGTTCCAGGGAGTGGGTAAAGGCAACAGCGCCCTCCTGGCCACACTGATCAGGTCGGTCTTCCTGACCATACTGTTGACGTATCTGCTAGGGGTGGTCATGGGCATGGGCCTGGAAGGTATTTGGTGGGGAGTGGCCCTGGCGAATTTCATGGGGTCTCTCATCGTGTTCATCTGGGCCCGTCTCTATACCCGCCGTCTGAATGAGGAGATGGGCAAGAGGTGCCATCTCACACGTGAGTGAGGGCTCACTCTTCTAGTTGACGAGGGATATTGAACGAGCCAGCAGTCTATTTGTATATAGAATGCACATAGCTGTGACGGATGAAGAAGTTTGACTTCAAGCGAGAGTACAGGGAGCTATATACCGCAAGACGGAAGAAGGTCAACTTGGTCAACGTCCCTGCCATGGGCTCTCTGATCGTGGAGGGTAGTGGTGATCCAGAAGGAGAGGACTTCCAAGAGGTCGTCAATGTCGTCTACGGAGTGGCCTACAGCATCAAGCACCTGCCCCAGATGGGTGAGATGCCGGTGAACTACACCCCCTTCGTGGTCCCTCCGTCTGAGGCCCAGTACTTCTCCGTCAGTGGAACCATGGACAACGCCCCGCGTGAGGACGTTCGATGGAGGATACTGATCCCCCAGCCCCGGTTCGTGACCGATGCGGTCGTGCACAGGGCGATGTCGGAGCTTAGGGAGCAATGCGATCCACCCGGTCTGGAGCGGGTATCATTCAAGATGGTGGAGGAGGGGCCCAGCGCCCAGACCCTGCATGTAGGCCCCTATGAGCGGATGGGGGAGGCCACTGGACTTCTACGTGAGCACTTCCAGACCAATTCTCTGGAGATGAACGGCGACCATCATGAGATATATCTCTCGGATCCAAAGAAGACCAGCCCTGACAAGCTGCGCACCATAGTACGTTGGCCATATAGGGGTATATGAAATGGATCATCTGGACCACAACCGGAAGATGTGGGACGCCAGGGTCAAAGTGCATACGAGGTCTGATCTCTATGCCACCAAACGGCTCCGTGATGGAGGTCTGGCCTTGGACCGGATCGAGATAGATGCCTTGGGAAAGATCGCGGGGTTGGATGTTCTTAATCTCCAGTGCCATTTCGGACTTTCCACATTATCAATGGCCAGGATGGGGGCAAAGGTCACTGGTGTCGATTTCTCGGGCGCGGCCATAGAGGCCGCCAGGGAGCTGGCCGATGAGCTAGGGATAGATGCACGCTTCATTCACTCCACCGTGGAAAGGCTACGAGGGGTCGATGCCTCTGAGTACGATGTCGTGTTCGCGTCATATGGAGTGCTCTGCTGGATAGGTGACCTTGATGCCTGGGCTAGGACCGCATTTGAACCCGAGTTTGACACTTAGCGAGAACTGAGTGTCAATTCGTCCTTCTCTATGAACATTTTGCATAGGTAGAAAAGTGGCCTTCCGTTATGTTTTAACTGCCAAGAATAAACAAGACCGAAAGGCCAT
>JAUVWO010000111.1 GCA_030604065.1 Methanomassiliicoccales archaeon
AGAATGCGACTATCACCTAGCGATACGGGCCCGTTCCCGGGTCGGGAACGGGTTTGATAACGAGGTGCGAAACTCTTTGGGAACGGGAGATTCAGCTCAAGCTATGGAGCGAAGTGCAAAAGTCGGGCTTCAATGCTCATGATCTCAGGAGCACACATATGAACAAAAAAAGAAGCAAATCTTGCTCCCTTCTCATTTCCTCATGTTATGGAACCACAACCTATTGCAGCCCCCTGAGCCATCTCCATGATGTCCTGCTCTTCTCCAGAGGGCAACAGGAATCCACGAGGGGGGACGCGACCTCGATCAACCCTGATACGTCCTCGAACTTCCCGTGGTTGTGCTTAAAATCAAAGGGTTCCGCCGATCGGCGGACCGAATAGTTGGTTATAACGGCGACTACCAGGTCGAACAGAGAATATATGATCTATGATATCACCGATATCGATACCAGGAATGGGCCTGCCCATAGCTTCAAGATGACCAGTATGGTGTTGCTGATCGCAGATATCTGGCTACGCGGACCCTTCTCATAACTTTCACAGTTGCAATGGTCCGGTTTAGGGTTCTCACCCGCGAAAGATATTTGACATGTCCCGTATACTCATGCACGGAGATCCCAGGATGAAGTATGACAGACCGGTGCAGGACATCGCCATCGAGAAGGGCATGAGAGTTAACAACCTGGTTGCTGCCATGTTGGAATCGGGCGGCTTCACAGCAAAGAAGTTGGCAGAAGCTGTTGACATTATAGAGAAGATGATCGTCAAAGAGGACTGTCTGACCTTCCTGTCATTCCCTGCATGCATCATGGCCACAGGCACCAGAGGGGTCATCGTGGAGATGGTGCGCAGGGGTATGGTGGATGTGATAATCACTACCTGTGGCACGCTTGACCATGATCTGGCCCGAGTATGGCGGGACTACTATCATGGCGATTTTAACATGGATGATGCCGAACTGAGGCACGAAGGAGTCAACAGATTGGGCAACATACTGGTCCCGGACGAGAGCTATGGTTTGATACTTGAGGACATGCTGAGACCCATGTTCGCCGAGATCCTATATGGCAGAGACTCCATCACCACCCATGAGCTCATCGACCAGGTGGGGGCTCGCGTAGATGACGAACGTTCCCTGCTGCACTGGTGCCATCGCATGGGTGTGAAGGTATTCGTGCCCGGGATCACCGACGGATCGTTCGGCAGTCAGCTCTGGATGCATTATCAAGAGCATAGGAAACTGCGCATCGATCTGTTCGGTGACGAACAGGAGCTTTCAGATATGACGTTCGATGTACCCGAAACGGGAGCCATCATAATTGGGGGCGGCATATCGAAGCACCACACCATATGGTGGAACCAGTTCCGTGGTGGATTGGATCACGCCGTATATCTGACCACCGCGGTGGAGTACGATGGGAGCCTCTCTGGGGCTCGGGTGCGCGAGGCCATTTCCTGGGGCAAGGTCAAGGAGGACGCCGACCAACTCACTGTCGATGGAGATGCCACCATCACTCTTCCGATAATAGTGGCGGCTCTTGTGGACCGATTATGACTCAGACCGTCTGAGCCTTGCCCAACTGCCGGACCCGGTCAGGCAATATGGAAGTGAACATGCCCACAATGCTCTTCGCCTCCCATAGCGCAAACTCCCCTGCGCTCCCAGCGGGCTCCACGTTCCGGAAATCACGGAAGCGTATGTGAACCATCAACACCATCCCTGCTGCCAGGAGCGCCATCTCGGTCATTGATGTGATGCCAAGATACGCCTCCTGCACATAGTCCATGGAGATATGGACCCCCCAGACAACAAGAGGTATCATGTATCGGAAAAGCAGAGACAGTGGCGCAACCACGAACAGCGCCACGGTGCTGTGGAGCATGGACTTCCACTGCACCTCTGATGCCAGCATCTGATCCGGGCTCACCGCCCCTGAAGCCCCCTCAATGGACAGATAGGAATAATATCCAAAGAGATGATCCAGATCGATCAGTACCCCGAAGGTCAGAGCTATGAATGCCTCATTCTCATCCAATCTGAGGATGTGGATAATCAACAGGGTGATCACGAGATGGGTCATCATAAGCATGGATGCTGTACCTCCGCGGTCTCTTTTGTCGGCAGTTCAGCAGTATCGGTGTATATATAAGAATTCCCACAACCTAAAGGTTCAAGATAGCGAACCCCACATTGATATTAGCACCCCTAAATAGATACGATGACATTGATCCCGCTCCCTACTCCAACTCATCCAGGGATCGTTTCCCTCATCACTCAAGAACGTGGTCATACCACCGGCCAATGCGAACCATCATCCCCCTTGCCTGGAAAAGAATACGCAGTGAGAGCGCCCCGACAGTAATTCTATATCGGTATCAAATAACAAGTATACACACAGTGTGATGCGGTTCGACCACAGACGAAATGAATTGGTGCATCTGTCGGGTTGGTATGTGCATGGTGTTAAATCTGTTTGGGATCGTAAAAAGAGTGTCGAAAGCAGACGATCCACAGATGGACCACATAGGACGGCTCTTCCTTCTGTCAGCACTGATGGGACTATTGATGGGGCTTATCTCGATCGGGATTTAATGCTTGCCTACGGAGGCATGTATCTTCTATCTAATACAGTCCCCGATCAACTGCCACAACCTTTGTCAACCTTCTTTCCCCTATTACTAGGAGTGGTGGCGGCCATCTTGCTGGGTCTGACCATTAGACCGTTGAACATACGGGACTCGGAGTAACCCAGCAAGAGTATGCTGATGAGCAGGATACCCTATAGACACATGCCTGGTACAATGCTTCAATCGTTCATTTCTCTTTGGAGCTGGGCCAGCGTTGGCCCCGAGGGGCTATTGATGGACGTCACCGGGAGCTTTGGTAGATAGATGTCCGAGAAGCTCGGAGTAACCAAGGAAGATGTCAGGATACTGACCTACACCGCCATTGCTGGATGCTTCGGCGGTTTCTTCGGTTCACCAGTCATTGGGGCGATAATCGCCCTCGGATATATGTTCATCAAGCAGCTGGACTATTACCGACTCATTCTTCCAGGTCTCATATCGGCAGCCGTTGGCTATTGCGTGTTCTTCCTCACTGTAGGCGACGCGATATCAGGCATGATGTTATTCCCGGAATCTGATATGCCTCGGATAGTGGATATGGTCTACGCGGTGCCTTTAGCGCTGATCGCAGCCCTTTTTGGCATGTTCCACAAGGTGGTGATCGAATCCGCTTATCGGTTGATGAGCGTGTTTAAGAGGCATCCTATGGCCAAAGCGATAGTTGGTGGGGCTTCGTTCGGGGTCATCAGTGTCGTCATGCCCCTGACCCTTTTCTCAAGGCAGGATCAGATTGAGGTGATATTGGATGAGTGTATGGCCATGGGAATCGCCGTGCTGGTGTTATTGACATTGTCAAAATCCTTCCTGACCCATATATCATTCGCCTCCGGATTCAAGGGAGGACCTATATTTCCACTGCTTTTCATGGGTGGCACCCTAGGCATGACGATGGCGCTGCTGTCCCTGTTCATACCCGCAGGCGTTTGCATACTTGTTTTGATGGCAGCGGTTTTGTGCACCATGGCTCCAATGCCCATCTTCATCTCCCTGTTGCTGGGTGCCATGGTCTCAACCGGACCTGGTACCGGTGATAGTCATTGGATCGGTGATGGGATCCGTCGTATCCAAGATGATGTCCCCGATCCAGCCAGCAGTTGAGCATATAGCCCGAGTCTGACACTTAGCGAGTTCGGAGCATAGCTCGCGCTGAACTCGTTCATTCTCATGACCCCGATCGCGTTCTCACTTAGCTCAGGGACATTCTCATGAGGACGATCGGCCTCGGAAAACACG
>JAUVWO010000012.1 GCA_030604065.1 Methanomassiliicoccales archaeon
ACCGCAACATCACTCTTCTGGGCGACACCCAGTTGACCGCGATAAACTCGTTCATCGATGTCGACAACGTTGATGATGAATACAGCCACAATGCGCTGGAACTTTACGATCAGACCAACGCATATCTGTATGGCGTCACCATGAACAGTACCAACACCGGTCCGAATTTCACCGCCGCCGTCGAAATCAATGAACAGACCATGGAATTCTTCCCGGAAACCATTGGTCCGAATGACAATTCAACCTCAGACATCACAGATCTTAGAGAAGATAATTCAAACTATGTAGCCATTGGATCAATGGATGTAATGGAAACAACTGGATATAACGTTGGAACCCTTAGCACAGCCCTATCCGCATCAAATATTTGGGCCAACACATCAACCTCTTCATCATATGATCATGAAGATGCTTATATACAGTGGTCTTTAGACGGGGCATCATATCATAATACCTCAATATCCCCAACATTAGGTGCAGGCATTGAGGAAAATCAGAATATAATGTTTGATGTGATTTCAACTGAGCAACTATCTACTCTTAACATTTTGATGCTAAATCCCGATGTGGGCACTAATTCTAGTTACATTTTTTCTGTATGGGTTGAAGCAACGATAACCCCCTCGGCCTATGTATACAGGTGGCTGGATCTTTCGGTCACTGACAGCGATGGCGTGTACGTAGAGGGCGCGGACATCGAGATAACATCTCAGTCCGGGGCACCTGTTCAATACTATACTCCTGAAAGGGTAACTAGCGATCCCCCGTCCATCGTGCTGGGGTATCTTGACAGGACCATCTCCGACTATAAGGTCACGGATGTGACCGGTGCGGCCATAGTACCGCTGTTGACCGACATATTCGATGACGCTAATAGCAATCTTGCGGTGCCATTGGGTGGATACTATGTCAACATATCACATCTAGATCCTCAGGGAATCTGGAAGAACAGTACTGACAACCCGCTTGATTTCCAGCACTACCCTATCATGGATGATGAAAGCACCTACAGTTCCATGGAGATATCCTTTGAGGGTGTGGTCTCTAGCGGCCTGCTGCTTGAAGACGATATGGAGCTCACTCTAACCTCGAGTTACAGGGTGGCTGGGAATATCATCATAAGGGATAATGCAACACTTATCCTGGAGTCCTGTACGCTTAGAATGATCCAATCGGGTGACGGGGAGTTCGGTGTATATATCACCGACTCGGCCTCATTGATCATGATCGACTCGGAGATAGTATCCGATCACGGTTCTGTCATTCAGATGTCTGGTGGCGCTGACCTTTTACTATATGATTCGAGCATCAATATCGCGATCGATGTCGAGCGTATGGGCACTAGCGCCATTACTCTTTATGGATCGACGATCGACGGATACGTAAGCTCGGGCAATGGATCGGAAGTGAGCCTGGTGGCCATGGATTCCAGCATAGGTCAGTTGCTCCTTTCAGGTGACAGCCATGGGGTTGTTACAAATTGCACGATTGTCGCGCTGACGCTCGATGAGGGGGCGATGCTGCTCCATTATCGCTGGCTTACGGTGGCGGTGACCGATGGTGCGGGTAATCCCCTTTCCGATACCTGGGTTGGTATGCACTATACTGTGAACGGTACTGAATACGGCGTGTACCTAACCGATGATGATGGGCTGGTCAAGGTGGCCGCCCTTTGCGAGGTGTTCGACTCATCTGGCGGCCCCACATTCCTAGGCAACTATCAGCTGAACAGCACCTTCTGGTATGATGGCCAGAGCTATGATACGATCTGGACACCACTAGGCAACAGGACGTCGATCGACATTAGCCTGAATCATTCATCGCCCAGCAGCATTCAGTGTATAGAGGAGGTCGCCTCCATTAAGCTGGTTGAAGTCCTCCCTGACCTCTCAGTTGAGCTTACGGTCGATAATGCCATGCCTTACCGCACCGAGGTAGTGAATCTCACTGCGAACATCACAAACTCTGGGATAATCGATGCAAATGGCGTCGAGGTGGCGTTCTATGAGAACGAGATATTGTTCACCCTACTGACCGTGGAGATCATTGCGCCAAATGAGACGGTGCAGGTCCAGTTAGAGTGGATCGCCACGTATCCCTTGGGAGTGCACAACTTGAGCGTCGTGGTCGATCCCAACCAACTGATCATCGAGTCGTTCGAGGACAACCAGTCGGATTACGCGCTTATCGATGTCATCGGAATTGCGGAACTCACCATCAACCCGTCCGATGTCAGTATCGATCCGCTTTCCATAACCACCAACTCCACCGGCACGATAACTACCATAGTGCATAATCTGGGAGATGTGAACGTACCTTCCTTCCAAGTGGAGTTCTACGATAACGACGTCCTATTCGAGGAGCGGACCATCTCTAACCTCCTATCTGACAATCAGGCGATACTCACCGTGGCCTGGACTCCTGGGTATCCCGGGGACCATACCATCTGTGTCAAGCTTAATACCACGGAGAGCGTGCAAGAGGTCGCTGAGGACAACAATGAGGTCGAGGTGGTCATCAAGGTAAATGACTATGCGGACATGGTAATGGTCAATGTTGGCCTTGACCCGGCCTGGACCACTATAGTTGTGGGAGAGAACATAACCATCCAGGCCACAGTGGCCAATGACGGCCAGAGCGTGGTCGAGAACGTGATCGTCGAGTTCTGGCTCGGATACATAGGCAATGGAACGCTTCTTGATACTACCATCATACACACACTTTCCCCTGGAGAGGACATCATGGCAACGGGCGCCTGGTCGGTGACGATAGCAGAGGGTGACAGGACCGAGCAATCAGTCATCTGGGCTTTCGTGAACCCGATAGGGCCTGGCATGGTACCAGAGACCGATAGGACCAACAATAACGGTTCGATAGATGTCACCATCGTGGACACCCGCCCCGACTTCGAGATGATCGGTGTGGCCTTCAGTGACGGTGATGTCAGCATTACCGAGGCCTCGGAAGGTCAGACCATAATCATCAACTGCGTTGCGGAGAACATAGGCCTTTCATCGGCGCTATCGGTCCCGGTGAGGGCTTATGCCATGGATGAGGGCGGAAACATCACCTTGATCGGAACGACACTGGTCGATTTCGGAGTGGATGGGGCTGTTACCTTCAACTTCACTTGGATGGTGAACAGCAGTGTTGGTAACCAGAGCATCGTGATCGAGATCAACCCCGATATGGTCATCGAGGAGAGCGACTACACCAATGACATGATGGAGCGAACCCTGGTCGTCAATTTCGCAACACCGAGGATATCCATCAACATCAACGTGTTCGATTACAAGTCTGACACTACGATATTCGTGAACGGTCAGGTGGTCAACGATCTCAACGATCAGCCACTGAAGGGCGTGTCCATCGTCGTCATACTTGAGGACGCATCCGGCAACCGGGTGTCAGAGAGTGCGGTGGTGGTCACCAATGACAATGGTTACTACTCAGCGCAACTGTACATACCCGTTGGAGAGAAAGGCGACTACTCTATCGAGGTAATAGCCGAGAATGGGGATGAAGGATCATCCAGCTCGATTTCCATCACTGTGGAGGGGAGCGCCGATGAGACGGCTCAACCCTGGTGGGTGTGGGTTCTCATTGTCGCCATAGTGGCCGCCATAATCATTGGCTTCTCGTACTACCTCTACCGTTACGGCCTTGGTCGAATGGTCGAGTGCGGTGAGTGCGGTTCGATGATTCCAGAGGCGTCCAAGCGTTGTCCCAACTGCGGCGTGGAGTTCGAATCCGGCACTGCGAAGTGCTCGGAGTGCGGCGCATGGATCCCCGTGGACTCCACCAGCTGCCCAGAATGTAATGCGGTCTTCCTCACCGAGGCGATCGATGAGGAGGAGGACGAGTATATCAAGAACATGCGTCGCCAGTACGAGGAGCTACTTGATGGGTATCGGGAGCAGGCCAGGGCGGAGATGGGTAACAAGTACTCTGAGCCCAAGTTCCTGACTTGGTGGAAGAAGAACCCGATGCACATCAGCTTCGAGGCTTGGATGGCCAAGGAGGATGAGGAGCGCAAGAAGGGAGCATTCCCATGCCCTAGCTGTGGAATCTTGAATCCCAATGCGTCCAAGGTATGCCATAAGTGCGGTACCATGTTCGAGGAGCTCGATAATGTGTCAGCAGAGATAACCGGGAAGCGTGTGGTCGTCAGCCGCGGGACTCCACCAGAGGCCGCCGCGATCGAGATTGACACTGAGGAGCCTTCCACGGAGGAGGCCTCGGAGGGAACCGAACCCGAACCGGACGCAGATGAGCTTACCGAGGCCAGCAGCATTGCCGAGCCCCTGGAGAAGCGTAGCTCCTTGAGACGTATCGTGCGTAAGAAGCGTAGCCAGGTACAACCGAAGGAGAGCGAGGAGTTGGGAGAGGAGAAACCATAGGCCTCCCGACCGCAAACATCTTCCCATTTTTCAATTTTTATTGAATCCTGACCTCGACACTCGATTCTGTTTTCGACCAAAATTGACAGTTGAGCTTGCGCGATCATAGTGGCTCGAAACGTCCTCTCTTCTCCCGGGAACGGGGCCCCTACGCCCCGTTCCCACCTGGTTCGATCAGGATATCCCTCAGGATCGCCGTGTTCAGAGGCTCAAAGTTGGAGAATATCCGTCTTCCGGGGCCTTTTTTCTTAGGGATATGGGTAAATGTCAAATTTCTTTAGGGGATCAACTGCAATTATTTCGACCGGATCGCACTCTAAAATTAATGGCCAAGGTCTTCTGAAATCAATGATCACGACTACTGATAATGTCAAATTCATCTCACACTATTGTCATCATTACCAACGATCGAGGTCAGGTTATGAATGATATGCTAATCATACGCTCTCGCCATCCATCTTATCCGCCATCTTGGCTCGGATATCATCCACCAAGGCCTTAGGATCCTTGTAGTATGACGAGACTATGTTGGCCACTTGCCGATAGTTCTGAACACCGCTCATGCGCATGTACTCAAGTATATCCATGCGACGCTTGACCTCGCGTTCCATCTCTCTAGTGGACCAATTCCTCGCCGTTCTTACCTTCTCGTAGACGTAGGAATGACCAGAGTAGGCGAAGGTATCATCAGCAGGGTTCCAGGTATACACCGAGTTGGTGACCACCTCGCCGGTGTCAGGATCCATGCCCACGATCTCTGTCAGCGATTTGATCCGACGGGTCAGTGCCGTTCCGACCTTGACCTGAGCTTGCAATAGCACTATGTCCAGCGCGGTCAGTAGAGCTCGGGGCAGGTTGATCGGTTCGCTTTCCAGCCTGTGCACCATCGATTGGACATCCTCGGCATGGAATGTTGAATATGACGTGTGGCCCGTGGCCATGGCCTGGAACACAACGTAGGCTTCCTGGCCTCTCACCTCGCCCACCATCATATACTGGGGGCGCTGCCTCAGAGCGGCGGTGAGCAGGTCGAACATATTGATCGTGCCACCACTGGTGCTCTTGCCACCGAAACCCTCTCGGGTCAGGGATGGGATCCAGTTCTCATGGGGCAGATTGAGCTCCCTGGTATCCTCGATGCTAACTATCTTCATCTGTGGCGGTATTAACAACAGTATCGCATTCAGCGTGGTTGTCTTGCCGGATGCGGTTCCGCCACACACCAGCATGGAGCTGCCGAATTCGACGGAGATCCATAGGTATGCCATCATCTCGGTGCTCAGGGTCTTGAATTTGACCAGGTCGATGGGTGTGAAAGGACTCTCTTTGAATCGTCTCACCGTTATCGACGACCCGTGCTTGGTGACGTGTTTGCTAAGTGTGGCGTTCAACCTTGAACCATTAGGGATCGTGGCGTCAAGCATGGGCTCGGCCACTGAGATGTGCTTGCCGCTTTTTTGAGCTATCCACACCACGTACGCGTCCAACTCCATTTCCTTATCGAATCTGATGTTGGACTTGATCGATCCGTACTTGCGGTGGTAGATGAAAAAGGGCACATCCACACCATCGCAGGATATATCCTCTACATTGGGGTCGATCATCATTACGTCCATGACACCATAGCCGATGAAGTCCCGGCGCAGATAGTATAAGATCCTGTCCTTGGATTTCTCGTTCAGCTCCACATCGAACTCCTTCAGCACACGCTCGGCGCCGGAGAGCAGCACCTCGCCCCGATCCTCAGGTTTCTTGAATTCCGAGTGGTTGAGGCTGACGATCAGCGAGTCCTTGAGCACTTCTAGCAGCTCCAACTCGTCCTCGTTGAGCTCCGGTTCAATTACCTCGTAGATGTACTCAGCAGTGGCGTTGTTATAGGTGATCCTCACGTAGGTAAAAGGCTCGCTGACGGAAATCATCTCCACTTCTTCGACGTTGGGGTCCGATATCTTCGGAATACGGGTTATCACTTCATCGTCAGCCTGCAGTGTGACCCCCGTGGGTATCCTGATGCGGGTGGGCTTGTTGCCGAGTCGCTTGAGCATGGAGTAGTACCTACTCACGAAGCGCGTCCCCACCTTACGTGCTGGAATCAGCTCCACCTGACCCTCATCGATCACCATCTCCGCTTCTGCATCAGTCATTTGATCACCCTATGAGCCTGGTACCTATCATTCCGGCCAGCAGCATGATGAAGCTGTGCCGCATGCCGTTTGCGATCCTTCCATCCTGAAGCACCCCGGCTAGTATACCATCACCGAAACCGTGGATCACGACAGCTATTATGAATATCAGTTGGATCTCAGGGACGATGTTCGGATCCAACGACATGCCTCCAATGCCGCTCAGGGCCCCCGAGTCGCCACCCATGGAACTGCCAGCTTCCAACATCCGTGGTAGGAACGTGGCATTCAGGATGAATATGGTCGCGATGAACACGAAGAACGCGATGTAGATGACCACGGTGTATGTGGACATGGCTATCTTGCGCTCTTCCTCATTGAGCATGGACTCTCGAGCATCGTGGGCCACCATGGTCAACACATCGGCGACGTTTCCGCCAGCATCGTTGGCCTTGATGATTATGCTCATCATCCGATTGATCAGTGGGGTGTCCACCCGTACGGTGAACAGCTTAATGGCATCGGTGGCCGGTACCCCCCATTCGATCTGTGCCGCCATCCTGCGGATCTCTGGAGTCAGGCTACCGTACCTGCCTCGGGATGATACCTTGATGGCCTGGGCCAAGGTCATGCCGAAACGACCAGCCTCGGCCACGTCCCTGAGGAAGTCGGGCAGTCTGGCTTCGATGTTGCGCTTCTTGTTGTAAAGGCGGGTGCTATAGAATCCATAGGGGCCGCAGATGGCCAGGAGACCTAGGGTCACCCAATCGATCCACAGCAGCGGCGTGTTCAACCCGCCAATGGCCTCAATGAAGGCGATGAATAACAGGATGCTAGCTACCGCTCCACACGCTATCAGTATGTTGCGGGTGTTGTCGCGCTTCTCCAAGTTGAGCTGATCGAGATCCAATACATCGTTCATCGCATCTCCTCCTATAGTGAAGCCTCCTGGGTCATGTTCCATATAACGAATATGAAACCGAATTGAGATATTGGGATCATCCCACACACTACGACGTATAGCAGTAGCAGGGTGCTATCCGCCCCCCCGCCGCCGCCGATTATGGCCATTATGGCCATGATGACCACTAGGAACAGCGGGAAGGCGACCACGACGGTGACGAACGACTCGGCCATCAATCCCAGGGTCTCTAGTTCCTGTCGCATCTCCAGCTTGGACTCTTTTTCGAACTGCTCGGCTTTCTGAATGAAGTATGGCTTGAGCTGGCCGCCAGAACGCGAGGTGGTGATCACTCCCTGCAAAAACTCCTGGAACTTGATCGAAGGGGTCCTATGCACCGCATTGGCTATGGCGGACAGTATGTCTATGCCAAGTAGCTCTGTGTCGCGGGTGATCCATTCGGCCTCCTCTTTGATCTGGCCATATATTTTTTGGCGGGACATCTCTTTGAATATGACGTCCACGTTGACATTAGCGGATGCCATGGCGGATATGAAGTTCATAGCCGCCCCGATGCGCTTGTTGATGTCGCGACCCCTGGACTTGGCCTTGGATTTCGGCGATGACATCAGCATCGTGTAGGTAAGCACCGGTGGCAGCAGCATAACCATGATGGTGAACATCAGCGAGAAAGCGATATCGATGTTCAGCATCGTCATCATCAACCCTCCGAACAGCAGGGCTAGGATCACAGAAATGGAGGCAACGATGATAAAGCTCATCCATACGTAGGCGGTGTACTCCTCCGGGCGCATCCTTATGTGCGCCTGCGTCAGATCGAGCTCCAGCTTGGGATTGGGTTTGGCCTTTAACCTGACGAACGACCCTAAGGTCCTCCAACAAAACTCATGATATGGTTTCAGGGCCACGTAATGCGGGATCGTACCGCTAGGCAGCTTGATGAGATGGGGAATCTCTTCCCCATCCTCGCGCTTCGGGCGCTTGGTGCGAAGGTAGCTCTTCTTGCTTTTATCCAAGCGATGGAATATGTCTGAGACCTCAGGCGACATCAGACAACACCTCCCTGTTCTCGCGATCGATGACCGCCAGGGTCTTGACCGGGTCCTTGTAGTAGCGGTTGATCATGATCCAGATGCGACGGTAGTCATTAAGGTCCTTATCGACCATATAATCGATCACCTTGACCCGATTGGCGAACTCCTCGGCCATCTGCTCGTGGGTCATGCCCTTCATCTCCATGATCTTGTCGAACAGGAACGAGTGCCCACGGAAGAGGAAACGGTCCCGTAATGGGTCCCACTCATACACGGTGTTGGTTATGAGCTCGTTGGTCTCCGGCTCGAACCCCACTATCTCGATCACCTCACGCATCCGACGTACGAATTCGGTACCAACTTTCGCTTGTACCTGGATGACCACATTTCTCAATGCGGTAAGCAGTATCCGAGGGCAGTTGATAGGTGGGTTCTCCAGCCTGTTGACCATGCTCTTGACCGAGTCAGCGTGCATGGTGGCATAGGTCGTATGCCCCGTGGCCATGGCCTGGAACATGATGTAGGTCTCCTTGCCCCTGACCTCTCCCACTATGATGTAGTTAGGGCGCTGTCTAAGCGCGGCTCGCACAAGGTCGTACATATCTATCTCCCCTGCCGACTTGCCGTCGAGCCCCTTCTCCCCCACACCGATCCTGGTCGCACCCGGTATCCAGTTTTCATGTGGGAGGTTGATCTCACGGGTATCCTCCATGGTGACGATCTTGGCGCTTGGGGGTATGAACAGTGCCAGGGCGTTGAGGGACGACGTTTTTCCCGACGCGGTCCCGCCGGAGAGTATCATCGACTCTCCGTTCTCGATCGACAACCAGAAATAGGCGACCATCTCCGCTGAGGCGGTGCCGTACTTGATCAGATCCACCGGCGTGAACGGCTTGTTCTTGAACCGACGGATGGTGAAGGTCGAGCCACGGGTAGTGACCTCGCGGGAGTAGGTCGCCTGCACTCTGTGCCCCTCGGATGTGGTGCCGTCCAGGATAGGGTTGGAGACGCTGATCTGTTTCTCGCATCTCTGGCCTAGGGCCACGATGTATGAGTTCAGATCATCCTCGTCCTCGAACTTGAGAGATGAGATGACGCTCTCGAATTCACGGTGGAATACGAACAGCGACACATCCACGCCGTCACAGGAGATGTCCTCGAGGAGATCGTCCCTGATCATGACGTCGATTGGGCCATAGCCGATGAAGTCCCTGGTGATGTAATACTGCAGCTTCATCATGCTGACCGGGTCCACCTTGATGCCCCGGCTGCGGATGAAGCTTTCCACCGAGTTCATCAGATATTCTTCCTTATCGTATTCGGCCAGCAGCTCCCAGTCATAGCTTAGGGTCTTGCGCATGGTGTCCTTGAGCATATCGAGGAGGAGCCATTCCTTCTCGTCCATCTGCGGTTCCACTGGAGTGTAGCAGTACTCATGGTTCTCTTTGTTGAAGGTGACACGGACGTAACTGAACGGTTCCATCACTGGATACAGGGCCACGGTCTCCAGCCCATCCTCATCGTCCTCAGGGCGTCGGGTAATGATACTGCCCTTGCCCATGGACCATTCTATTCGCCGCGCGATCTCTCCCTTCGGCAATCTGACTCGAGTGGCCTTGCCGGGGACCACTTTTCTGACCGCCTTCATCGATCGGCTCTTGATCTTCTGGAGTATGCTGAAGCTCTCGGAGAACTCGTTCTCTACGTTCTCGGGCATGATGGGTTCGGCTCCTTCCATCAAAGCACCACCTTTACCTCCACGTAGGCGCGGAAGTAGTCGAGTTCGTTGATGTTGTTCAGGGTCAGATCGACCCACCCATCGCCAGCAGCGATCGTGTAACTGTCGTATTGGGTCTCGTTCTCAAGATAGCTGTAGAGGTAGGTGAACCAGGCCTCTGCGTTATTGGTGCGGATCACGAGCCTGACCGCCTCGTTCTCGTCCAGATCGTACTCTCGCTGGTCAAGGTACAGCAGGTCGATGTTGGCGCCTACTGTGGTGAGGCCCGCGAGGGTGCCGTTGGTGCCCATGAGGTCGACCTGGGTGATGGTGAGGCTCCAATTGCCTGCATCGTCAAGCCGCTCAAGTTGGAGGTTGGGTATGGCTCTCATGGCCTGCCCATCTTCCTGACGCACCAGTATGGCCCCGTTCTCGTAGGTGACCCACTGTTTCACGTAGTATCGGTTGGGGGCGTAGAACTCTAGCATGCCACCGCTGGTCTCGTTCACCTCGTCCTCGTCGTCTGGGGTGAACAGCAACGTCTGGCTGATATCGCCGGCATCTCGTGGCGTGTACGTCATCAGACCTGCGGTCGGGGCCGCGAACAGCGGCACGCCGTCGGATCCGAGATCAAAGGCCTGGTACATGTTGAACCGGCTCTCGCCGGTGATGGAGGCGGAGACTATCATGTTATCGACCCGCCCTTTCATCTCTCCGAATTGATTCATTACCTGGTTCATGTGCTCCTGTTCGTTCTCCTTCATCCACTCAGGGACGTAGGAGTTGATGAACATGCCCATGAGCGTCAGGAACACAAGTAAGGCCATGATAGTGCCCACTGTGGAGGCCACACCCTCCCGGTCTCTTTTTAGGAATCGGGCCTTACATCCATTTGAGAATGGTCTGCACATAGATGTCTTCTCCATGATCCCACTCATGAATAATACTCCTTCAGAATATACTGGAAGGTCCCTATTTATATATGTCGAGTAAACCGACGCCGTTTGAGAAACTCCGCTCCATTCCTAGCGCATCGGACACCGTATGGCGCCATTGAGGATTCCTTCATTTCCTGTCGTGATCATACCGTCTTGATGGTTTGAATAACTTGGCATGGCTGATGTAGGGGAAGCTTTATTATGGTCATCGGTTTTACAGAGTAAGGCCGCCGCGGTAACTCAGTTGGGAGAGTGCAAGACTGAAGATCTTGAAGTCGCTGGTTCGAGCCCGGCCCGCGGCACCATCTTTTCACTTATCGTTCCCTTATGCTTGGCATCCTAAAACGCTATGTATGCCCTCGTCCCTATCGCCCCTGGGACTTTAATGAAGGTCACTAAGGTGGAAATGGACGCCATCGAGGCCAAGCGGTTCTCGAAGGTCGGGGAGAGGGTCCAGAACGTGAGGGTCGATCAGAATTCGACCATCACGCAGGTCGTAGGCGAAGACGATGAGATGGTCGCCTCCTTTCGACTGACCATCAACTATCAGGGTCTGGGCTATTTGAAGATGGAGGGGGATGTCCATATCTCCGGTGATGTGAACCCGGCGATGGCGGAGTGGTCGACCAAGGGCAATCTGCCCACCGATGCCGCCAATGTGGTTCACAACGCCATAGTTTCCGCTGCCATGCCCACGGCCCTCTTGGTATCTAGGGACATCAGGATGCCGCCTCCGTTCCCGTTACCTAGGATCCAGGTGCAAAAGAAGAAGGCGAGCAAGCCCCATGATGGGGTCGAGGTCGCATGATCATCTTATGTGGTCCAGTGAGAACGAGCCGATGTTCAGCCCATGGATGTTGGAGTCGTATCGGATAAATGCTCGTGACTGTACCTCGGAGATGCCCTTGATGGCGAAGTAGGTCTTCAGCTGGTCGACCTTGAAGTCGACCATACCATCCATGATCATGCCTAGCATTTGGATCTCCTGCTCACCATGCATGCCCTTCTCCAGCGTGTACATGGACACGGCGCGGTCCTTCTTGCGCCTGCCGCAGAACGGGTTCAGGAACCGGAACGCGGTGTTCGGGTCGGAATACGCGATGAATGTGGACACGGACCTGAACGCCAGCCTGTAATGATCATGTTTTTCCTTGAATTCATTGGCTACTTTATCCACCGCGTCTTCGAGCCCCTCATGGTCGGTGGGCTCGAGCACGTAGATGGTATGCGGGTCATCTGATAGGTCACCCATGGTTCGGGAGTAGGCGTCCACGTATCGTACCAGACCGATCCCCTCATACTCCCGGTAGCCCGAAACAACCTGTTCCATCTCCATCCGAATATCGTCGGGGGTCTTGTCGGTGGTGATCCATATGACCGGTATTCCCTTGCGAAGCCCTTCGGCCATGAACTGGCAGACCATGACCTCCTTGCCGACGAATGGAGGTCCGTGGATGAGGATATTGGAGCCGAAGGGGATGCCCCCCAGTAGCAGGTCGTCGAAGCGAGTGTTACCGGTCTTGACCTTGGCCGCCTGCACCTCTATGGCCCTATCCTCCTCACGGGCAACGATCTCGTCCTCGATGATGCCCTGTTCCCGTTGACGCAGCTCCTCCCTCTTGACGTTCAGGAACTTCTCCTTGGCCATCAGTTCTTTCTCTTTGGTCTCTACTTGGCTTTTGAGTTCCTCAAGGCGCCGCTTCATATCTAGCTCGCCGGTGATCTTCTCCGCTTCGAGCTTGGCCCCCTCTAGTCGGCGAGCCTCTTCGGAGATGAGCTTCTCCCGGTACATGAGATCCTCCTCTCTGCGGTTGTTCTCATTCTCTTTGTAGGCCACCATGTCCCTGATCTTGGATAGCTCATCGTCCCGCTCTCTTAGATCAATACGTAATCGGGCGGCTTCTTTTTCCACCAGCATTAAGGTCTTGAGCCGATCCTGCAGCTCTTCGACCTTGGACTCAAGTTCCGTTTCCCTCTCCGAGCTGGTCAAACCTGTAGTATGCGCCCCCTCATCACGGAGGGCGTCCTCGATGCGCCGTCGCTCCAGTTCATGCCCCAGTTCGATCAATTGCTCATTCAGTGCCCGTTCTTTCTGTTGGGCGGCTCCCTCTTTCTCACGCAGCTCGGCAACGAACCTCTCACGCAGCTCTTTGACTGTGACCGATTCATCGCCTTCCACTCCTGTTTGGGATGCGGCCTCAAGCCTTACGTTCTCCTCTTGCAGACGGGACAGCTCATCCTTGAGCTTTTGGTTCTCCTCGTTCAGATGGCCATTCTGCTCCGAGACCTGCTTGAGCTGCTCGGCATCCTCAATGACCTTGGCGGTAGATCCACCACTCTTCCCTTGAGAGAGCCAGCTAAGTATGTCTGCATCGTCTTCTTCCAGCCAACGCACGACCTCATCGACATCGCCCGTGTCAACCTCCCCTTTCCCGTTGGAATCTGATCGGCGGCCTCCGTCACCAGAAGTATTCGAACTCACTAAAGTCCACCCAAGCCAATGGCATCCACGGTGTGAATTATATTTTAACATTTCGTTACGATAGATATATAAATGTAAATTGTAGCCAGTTCACGGAGAATGAACATTTACAATCCAGGGCACCTATACGAAAACATTAATAGCGACATAATGTTCTCTTTTAACATAAATCGTGAATGAGGAGAGCCAGATGGGTAAGACGGTCCATTTGAGGATAGGTCGTAACAACGACATGACGCTCAGGGAGGTCTTGGCAAAGATCGCTGATATTCAGAGTCAGCATCCCGAACTGGACGTTTTCTTTGACGGGGACGAGTATGCCATCTGCAGTCGCCCGAGGGACAAGACCCCTGGAGAGGCTTGATCCACTCCGGTTTTAGCTCGTTATAGGAGGACAATCAATGCTCTCGAGAAAGGATGTTCTCGTTGAGAAGGTGCGCCCTATAGATTTCGATCGCATCGAGACGGTGGCGGACCTGATGGACGCCTACAAGGACAGTTCCATCCAGAGCCGAGCGCTGGCCACTTGTGCCAGCGTGTTGGAGAAAGCCTTGGCGGATGGCAGCAGACCCACGATCATAATGGGCCTGTCTGGAGCCCTGATAGCTGGTGGCCTGAGGAAGGTCATCGCTGATATGGTAAGGTACGGCATCGTGGACGTCATCGTGACCATCGGGGCCATACCCTATCAGGACTTCTATCAGTCGCGGGGCTTCCATCACTACAAGTGCTCACCACACATCGACGATCTGGCCCTGAGGGATCTGTGGCTGGATCGAATATATGATACCTTAGTTGACGAGGAGATGTTCCGGGACACCGACGCCCGCATCGGCGAGATCGCCGAGGGCCTGGAGCATAGGGGATATTCCAGTCGTGAGTTCCTGGACATACTTGGTTCGCATGTGGACGACAAGGACTCCATACTGTACAACGCCCACCGTTACGGGGTGCCAATGTTCGCCCCGGCCATCAACGACTCATCGATAGGTATCGGCCTGACCGGGCTGTACGCCCGGGCCCGGGAGGCGAAGCAGGAGTTCATGCGCATCGACCCCATACGCGACAACTGGGAACTGACCCAGATCAAGATCAAGTCGGAGAAGACTGGGGTGGTATACATCGGCGGCGGCATACCCAAGAACTTCATCCAGCAGATAGAGGTCATCGCTGAGACCATGGGCTACGACTGCGGGGGTCATCACTACGCGGTGCAGATAACCACCGATTCACCCCACTGGGGCGGATTGTCGGGCTGCACCTTCGAGGAGGCCCAGTCCTGGGGTAAGATCAACCGAGAGGCCACTAAATCTGTGGCCTACGTGGAGGCCACCATAGGACTGAGCTTGATGGCAGGATATCTGCTGCAGAAACGTAGCTGGGAGGGCCGTGACCGTCTCAGGTTCGACTGGGATGACGATGTGCTGCGATCCATCGACCGGACGCCATTGAGGGTTGACTGAGATGCGATCGGGGAGGATGACCATCGGGTTGTACAACTCGTACGATCCACGGCGATTTCGGGAGGCGCACCGGCGGGCACTGGCCCGCGCTGGCCCGCTGGCGCTAGCTTTCGATGCCAACCTGGCGCTATTCGGATTCCCGTTCCCTGAGGATCTGAGGAAGCCGCAGGAGGTGGCCCACTGGGTGGCTGATACAACCTCCATTGGAAATGACGGCCAGTATCTAAGGGACCTGTCCATGGCCGGCAGGTTCCACCTCTTCCCATACCCCGGGCGCGGATTCTCACCCCAACTGGGGCGTATGGTGCTGACCACGTGCCGGCCCATCAGCGACCTTGGTGTGGGCGGGGTGGTCGATATTCTCCGCCGGGGGGAGAGTCTGTGCCTGTTGTTCGGGTTGGGGCCTCACGGCACCCCTGATAAGGCGGCCCGACCGATCGACGATCACCTTGACGTTACTGGCTCTGGACATTCGTTGGAGACCTGCACCGCCATGGGGGCGGTGGTGGCCAGTGTGGCTAACGTCCTTGGATCTCAATAGACGTCGTACTCGATACCGTGCGGCTCCAATAAGGCACCGGATCCGGCATCGATGCGGCCAACTACCTTGGCACCCTCCACCTTGCCAATGATATCCTCGGCCGCGTCCTCGGGGCAGATGATGGCGAAGCCCATGCCCATGTTGAATGTCTGATAGGCCTCTCTGACCTCTAGCTTTCCTAGCTGCGATAACAGGGTGAATATGCGGTTCTGCGGGAGAGGATCCTCGATCACGAAGCGCACTCCTTCCTTTAGCCGAAGGAAGTTGCGTAGACCCCCACCGGTGATGTTGACCATGCCATGCAGCTCGACCTCACCCACCAGCGGCATCACGTCCTTCACATAGATGCGGGTCGGTTCTAGGAGTTCCTCGCCCACGCTGCCGTGGAGGCCGGTCAGTCGGTCGCTGTAACCGATATGCTCAGCTTCCAGGATCTTACGGGCCAGGGTCAGACCGTTGGAGTGGATCCCCGATGATGATAGACCGACTATGACGTCTCCAGGCACCACATCCTCGCCTGTGATCAGGTTGTCCTTGGGAACGTATC
Source organism: Methanomassiliicoccales archaeon (assembly GCA_030604065.1). Classification (GTDB taxonomy): domain Archaea; phylum Thermoplasmatota; class Thermoplasmata; order Methanomassiliicoccales; family JAUVWO01; genus JAUVWO01. Next base: position 16,168 of record JAUVWO010000012.1, read on the forward strand.
CGAGGCAAGTGCCGGAGATGTCCACCCCGTGCACCATGTCCGGGAGCACGGCGATCTCCCCGCCAACGATGTCCATGTTGGACATCCTTGCTCCTGTCTCAAGGCCCATGCCAATGGCCTGAGTGATGGTCTCGTCCGGGCGGTCTATGGCCACGTAGTCCACGAATGCCATTGGTTCAGAGCCCACGCAGATGGCGTCATTGACGTTCATGGCGATGCAGTCGATGCCCACCGTGTCCCAGCGACCCACGCTCTCGGCCACCAGAAGCTTGGTGCCCACGCCGTCGGTGCACAATGTCAGGTAGACATCACCGAAGTCGATGAGTCCGGCGAAGTGACCCATGGCATCGACCTTGGTGCCCTTGCCACTGCGACGGAAGTCCAGCTGGCCGACCAGCGATCGAATTGCGTTGGACTTGGCATCGATGTCCACCCCAGCCTTGGCGTACGTCCAGGAACCGGTCATCATGAGGGGATGTTGATAGGCACTATTATATTTGTGGCGGGGCCAAACCCTCACCTTTTTCACAACGGTTGCCCGTCTCATGGCCGTAGGTCCTTCACGTCATGGATATCGGAGCCCCGTATCAACGATACTCCGGTATGCTTGGCCATGCGCAGCCAGCGGGCGTCGGGGACATCGTACTTGGCGTTGATCTCCAGGGCCACATCGTTGGAGGCCATGGTTCGGAACACGTCCTCCAGGTCGTCGTCGTCCATGGTCATCCCATGCGACATCAGCCAAGCGCCTGGGTGGGCCCAGGTGTTCACCCGTGGGTTGCGCAGAACCTCGAACAGTGCCTCTAGGTAAGCGGCGGCGTCGACCGGGAATGCGTGGAAGGATACGATGGGGTAGTTGACCTCGTCCAGGAATCCGCTGTCCACATCCAGTTCGCCTCCCGGAAGTATGCTAGCCTCGCATCCTGTGAGGATGGTCATATCGTAACGGTCGCGGGCACTGTCGACCTCGTCCAGGAATGCTTGGAGGTCGTATCGGGCCCCGTGACCGACATGCTCGGTGAACGCCATCAATGGGATACCTAGGTCCACCGCCCTGGTGCACAGCTCATCCACGGTTCCAATGCCGTCCACTCTGTTGGTGTGCACGTGCCACTCTCCGGAGAGCAGCACGTTCTTGAACCTCTGCCACGTTTTCAACGGCATCCTCCTCGATGACGCCAGTGTAATCTTGATGGGCGTATTTTACCTTTCCGGGGATGGAAAGGTTTAACTCTGGCGCCAGGGTTGGTGAGTCGATGACCCGTCGTTGGGTTTCGGAGAGAAGGTCAGAGCATTACTATCGCAAGGCCAAGAGGGAGAATTACCGCTCCCGGGCCTCGTACAAGCTCATGCAGATGGACGATCGGTTCCACCTGTTCCGCCCTGGTATGAGGGTCCTCGAACTCGGTGCGGCGCCTGGTGGATGGTCCCAGGTGGCGGTCGAACGGGTTGGTTCCAAGGGGTCCATCGTGGGCGTTGATCTGCAGGGCATCAAGCCCATGGAGGGTGCGACCTTCATCCGCGGGGACATCACCGACCCTGAGACCATGGATCGGCTGGAGGGGCTGCTGGGCGGCCTGGCAGACGTGGTGATATCAGACATGAGTCCCAATATCAGTGGTAACTATCATATGGATCACGCCTGCTCGGTGGAGCTGTGTCAATTCGCGCGACAAGCGGCCAGACGCATGCTGCGACCCGGCGGCACCATGGTGATGAAGGTGTTCATGGGAGATATGATGGGTCAACTCCGTTCTGAGATGGAAGCGAGTTTTTCTTCGGTGAAGAGCCACTCACCGGCGGCATCGCGCAAGTCAAGCTCCGAGACCTACCTTGTGGCTAAAGGCTATCGAAAGGTGGGCGCATGAGGCCAGGCAAGATAGTCGGCATCGGCTGGAACTATCAGTCGCACCTGGGAGAGACCCAGGCGACCAGGCCGAAGGAGCCCATAGTGGTCCTCAAGCCCTCGTCCTCGTTGATAGGCGACGGGGACGACATAGTCATCCCCGCTGGCGTGGGCCGGGTGGACCACGAGCTGGAGCTGGCGGTCATCATAGGCGAGCGGGTCAAGGATGTGGACGTTGATAGCGCCGTGGACCTGGTGACCCATGTGGCGGTGTTCAATGACATAACTGCCAGGGAGATCCAGGACCGCCAGCGTGAGACGGGTCTGCCCTGGGCTCTGAGCAAGGGGCTGGACACGTTCTCGGTAATGTCCTGCCTCGTTGACGTAGAGGGACTCGGCATCGAAGACCTGGACATGTCACTGACGGTGAACGGTGAGCTACGCCAGGAGGGCAACACCAGGATGATGATGTTCACGGTGGCGGAGCTCATATCGTTCATCAGTCGTTACATGACCCTGGAACCCGGGGACGTCATCGCCACTGGAACCCCCGAGGGCGTCGGGCCGCTGGAGCATGGGGATCTCGTCGAAGCCCGTATCGAGCGGGTCGGCGTCCTGCGGAATCGGGTATGCCGCATCTAATCCCAGAACCGTTTGGTCTTGGCATACTGTATCTCTGCCGCTAGGATGTCCCTGAGAAGGTCCTCTTCATCATCATGGTATCCGCTGAGTATCCTGGCCGCGGTGTCTGGGCCGATGCCCCGGCCAGCCAGGGTCATTATCGCTCGTGGCCCGTATTCCCGTACCAGATTGGCATTGCGGGACAGTCGTCCGATGTCCTTGAGCTCCTCAGCGGTCGGTTTCCTGCGATCCAGCAGCGAAACCTTGTCGCGATCGTAGGTTGGTAGTGTCGCCACCATCCTGCCGCCGCATCGGGGGCACACCGCCTTTGGAGGGGCATCGGCGACCCTCATCCTCCACTGGTTGCGGCAGCTGAGGCAGGTGAGATGTGACACCTCGCCCTCCAGCCGATGCTTGAGAGCCATGAGGATGGAACGGTTGGCCCTTTGAGGTTGGATGAGTTCCTTGGAATGTGATAGGCCTGCCCGTCCTATGGTGGTGACACGGGTGACCTCCAGCGATACCCGACCATCCCTGACGTCCCGTAAAAGATGGGCGGTGTCCTCCATGGCCAGGTCCTCCCACATCACCTTGGCCAGGGCCTCATCGCATACCGGGGTGCCTTCGTAGATATCGAACAGCTTCCGCATGTTGATGGCGCGATAATCGGCATCGCGGTCGATGACCCCGAATTTCTTGGCCACGTATACGAACCTCCACCGCAGATGGGATGAGTTGCGCATGACCAGGTGGATCAAGGCACCCAAGGACCCGGGATCGATGGACCGCAGCGTGTCCACGATGATTCCTGCACCCAGGTCGCGGGGCAGCTCCAGTATGATGCGGTAGGGGTCGGTGGTAACGCCCACGCTCTCCCCTAGTCGAGCGGTGAGCAGCACCGATAGCAGCTTGGACAGGGTCATGTTGACCCGGCTGCCACTGCAGGAGTGAATTATGACCAGGCGTTTCCCTATCTCGATCGTTATAAGACGGTCACTGGGCATTGGCCCCTCGGAGCGCTGCTCTTGAAGATAGTCTTCGAGTTTGGACATCGAGTCGGCATCGGCGGTGTAGCCTGTCATGTCCCCAGTGCGGCGCAGCCGCCCCACTTCTTGAGCTACAGAGCACGGGACCGGGATGTCCTCCCCCACCCATGACGGTATGGAGCCGATCTCGTTGACCTGCTCCACCAGCAGTTCGTCCTCCTTGACCTCCAGTATGCGCCAGGTTCGGCCACGGGTGATGAATGTGGCGTAGGGCTCGGCGAACGAGGCCACGAAACTCTCGTCCAGGGTGCCCACCACCTTGCGGGTGGACAGGTCACGGACCATGAAAGTGCGCTCATCCGGTATCATGGAGATGTTGTCGAAGAAATATTGCATGCCTCGTCGGGACCGACGGTACCGATCACCGTCAACGAACAACAGGTGGATGCTTTCCAGAGTTGACACCACCGCATCGAAGTCCGGGCGCTCCAGCTCCCTGAACGGATGGGAACGGTGAACGGTGGCGTATGCATCGTCCAGTAGGACGGGTCCGGACCTGGCCATGGCCACCAGCTGGTTGGCCAGTACGGTCAAGGGCGCCGGTCGGACCCTGAGCGGTTCGACCTCACCCGCCAGCGCCCTGCGGGCGATGACCATCCCCTCGGCGATCTCATCGGCATTGGAGGCGATTATCGCCCCCTCGGTCCGGCCGCCTACGTGATGGCCTGCCCGGCCCATGCGCTGGATGAGTCTGGCCACCCTTCGAGGGGAGTTATACTGGATGGCGAAGTCGGTGGCCCCGATGTCTATGCCCAGCTCCAGTGAGGATGTGCAGATGAGGGCCTTGAGATCCTCGGCTTTGAACCGGTCTTCCATCTCCATCCGAACATCTTTGCTCAGCGACCCGTGGTGCACGCCCACGTCGCCGCCTTGATCCCATAGATGATAGCGCAGTGCCAGGGCCTCGGCGGTGTCCCTGGTGTTCACGAAGAACAACGTGGACCTATGGGCATCGATGAGTTCCTTGGCCCGGCGCATGCAGGCGATGAGCTCCGGATCCCCCTGTAGCTCCCCTGACAGTGCACGGTCATCGTCGGTGGCCCGGGGGCTCTGGATGGTGATATCCATATCTTTGGAGACATCGTGGCGCACCATGGTCACATCCCGTCCCACGCCGCCCAGGGAGGCGGCGATCTCGTCCATGGTGCCCACGGTGGCGCTCAGACCAATGCGCTGGAACTCACCAGCCAGGCCCACCAGCCGTTCCAGGCCCACAGATAGCTGGGCCCCCCGCTCGTCATCGGCCAGCTCGTGGATCTCGTCCACCACCACGAACTGTACCCGGGAAAGGTGCTCCCTCAGCCGCTTGCCGGTGAACATTATCTGCAGCGTCTCCGGAGTGGTGATGAGGACGTCCGGTGGCGAGCGTGACTGCCGGGTGCGCTCTCCTTGGGACGTGTCGCCGTGGCGCACCGCCACCTTGATGCCCAAAGCGCCCCCGTACTCCTCTAACCGGCGCAGCATGTCCCGGTTCAGGGCCCGAAGCGGGGTGATGTAGATGCACTTGATGCCCTTACCAGGCGTCTGCATCAGAAGGTGGAACACAGGTAGCATGGCCGCCTCGGTCTTGCCGATGCCGGTAGGGGCCACCAACAGCAGGTTCTCTCCCTCCAGTATATGGGGTATGGCCTCGGCCTGGGGGCCGGTGGGCTCATGTATGTCCTGGTCAGCCAGGAAGGACCTGATGGTAGGATTGAGGAGCTCAAAGGCCATGTCACTACGGAGGCGGGCGGATGCCTATATGAAGGTTCCGGAGGGATCAATAACGGTGATGGCTGCTGTCCATGCGTTCCAGGGCCCTCAACACGTCCAGACGGGTCAGTATGCCCACCGGCGCCCCGTCCTCGATCACGAACAGCCGAGAGATCTGATGGTCGTTCATCCGTTCGAAAGCCTCCAGCGCATCCTCGTTGGGGTCGATGGTCTCGTAGTGGTCGTGCATGACATCCCTGACCTCGGTCCCGGGCCGCATGTGGTGGGCCGCCTCGAGCTTCTTCATGGGGGCGATCCCGACCAATAGTCCGTCCTGCAGCACCGGGTAGATGTAGTGAGGGAACATCACCGATGTGCGGTAGGCCATGGTGATGTCCTGTCTCGCCTCCAGGGTGACCAGGTCTCCGATCATGATGTCCCTTACTCGCACGTCTCCCAGTAGTGATGGTTCCATGGCGAACGCCTTGCGGGTGATCTGTTTCGAGTATATGGTGTTCCGTCCGGTGATGATGTAGCTGATGACCGAGGCCACTATCAATGGTATTATGACCCCGAAGCCGCCCACCATCTCTGTGGTCATCACCGGTGCCGAAACAGGGGACTTGGTGGTGCAGGCGAACATCGCCCCCATGCCGATGACCACGTACAGCGGGTACTCAGGTAGCGAGAACATCGAGGCCACCATGCCTCCGATCAGCCCTCCCAGGAACAACGATGGCAGGAACACCCCGCCGCTACCGCCAGATGTGGTGGTGAAGATGGTGGCCATCATCTTGGCTGCCAACAGGGCTAATATCACAGTGTAGGATGTGAAGACACCATCGATCATATTTTGGATGGTCCCCTCACCCAGACCCAGGACCTCGGGCACCGCCATGCCTATGATTCCGGTCATCAGCCCTCCCAGGGCGATCTTGGCCCACAAAGGGACACCCAGCTCTTTGAATCGAGTGTGGTACAGATAGAACAGACGGATGAATACGATGCCGAACAGCCCTACGAGAACACCCACCAGCAGCACGTACATGAAGTTGTCCGTGGTGATGCCATATGACACACTACCCATGAAGAATATGGGATCGGTGCCATAGATGGGGATGAATACGAGATAGGAGGTCACGCTGGATATCAGGGAGGGTATGATGGCGTTGCTCTCCAGGTCGTTCTTGTACGGAATCTCCATGGCGAATATGGCTGCTCCCAGAGGCGCTTTGAACAGGGCGGAGAAGCAGGCGGCCATGCCCGATATCACGAACACCCGGCGCTCCTCGCGGGTGAGCTTCATGACCCTGCCGATTATGGAGGCCATACCCGCTCCCACGAACGACATCGGCGATTCTTGTCCGGCACTGCCACCGGTGCCGATGGTGACGGCCGAGGTGAGAACATGCAGCGGAGCGAAGCGGGCGCCTTCCAGCTTCCCGCCCCGACGGTGCAGGGCATCAATGACCCGGTCAGTGCCCGATCCAGAGGTCTCTGGGGCCAGCTTGGCGATGAGTCCGACGATCAGTCCGCCCACGGCGGGGATAAGGAACAGCATGTAGCCGGGTACGCTACCACCGTAACATAGATTCCATATGAGGTCCAGCAGTATCTGGAAGAGGATGGCCATGGACCCGCCCACGATGCCGATCAGTATGGAGAGCGGGACCCATTTGCGCAGGTAATCGTAGAAGTCCACAGTGAAGATGCTGTGCAATCCGCGCTCTAGGGTGTGGATGGGCTCCATCACCCGACCCCGTTCGCTCACGCTATCATCATGGTCGAGAACATCATAAATCTATTGCTGAGAGAGAAGAAAAGGATCGAGAAGGGGCCTACTGGCCCTTCTCACTGGCAGTGGGCTCGGTCACCCTCAGCAGCAGCTGGGAGATATCGAGGACCTCGATGTCCGCACCGATCTGCTTGGCACCCTGTTTGAGGTTGAGCACGCAGAACGGACAGGCAGTGGCCAGAATGTTGGCCCCGGTGTCCACGGCA
>JAUVWO010000003.1 GCA_030604065.1 Methanomassiliicoccales archaeon
ATAGCACTGTTGATCACTCCGGCCACGGCAAGCCAGGCCACCCAATCAGAGACCCCATAATCAAGGGCCGCATTTATGGGGGTCGCGAACAGGAAGAACTTGGACGCGAAACCGGCCAACGGCGGTATACCTGCCAGTGAGAGCAGGAATAGGGTCATACACAGGGCGATAGCAGGATTTCTCTGGCCAAGCCCCTTGTAGTCCGCTATCTTCTCCCCCAGACCTGCATAGGCCAGGGCGGCGACCGCTATGAACGCGCCACCCTTCATGAAGGCATGGGTTATCATGTGGAATATACCAGCGCCCACAGCCCACTGGGCCAGATTCATGCCATCGGGGGTGACGATGCCATAGGCCTCGGCCGCCACCGGAAGCATGATCAGGATGTATCCCGCTTGAGCGATTGATGAGTACGCCAGCATCCTTTTGATGCTCGTTTGGGATATGGCCACCACGTTGCCCCATGTCATGGTCACCACCGCAAGCACGGCGATGATCAGGGTCCAATCGGACTTGATGGCAATGAGACTGATCAAGAACAGCTTCATCAAGGCCACCAGGCCCATCTTCTTGGAGCCTGCCGCCAGGAAGGCGGTGATGGGAGTGGGAGCACCCTCGTAGACATCGGGGGCCCACATGTGGAAGGGCACCATAGCGATCTTGAAACCGAACCCGGCCATCAACATCACCATGGCGATCATCATCATAGGGGCCATCCCGCTGATATCGGCCACGGCAATGCCGATGGCCTCAAAGTTGGTCTCACCGGTGAGACCGTATAGCAACGAGATGCCGAATAGAGCGATCGCCGAGCTCAGCGCACCTATGATGAAGTACTTCATCGATGCCTCCGCCGACTTGGGATCGGATTTCCTGAATCCCACCAATGCGAAGGAGGATATGCTGGTCAGCTCGATGCCTATGAACAGCGCGATCAGGTCCAGAGAGGTTGCCACGAACAACATACCACAGGTAGCCAGCAGTATGAGCGCGTAGTATTCACCACCATGTGGATCGCTCTCTATGTATCGGTACGAGGCGGCGACCACATAGGACGCCACTGCTATGAACAGCAGCATGAAGAGCGCCGAGAAGCTGTCCAGCTGGAACATGCCCTCGAACGGCTGATACACTGCGGTTCCAAGCAGGAACTGGATGACCAGGGATCCTGAGATCCCCAGGCCTACGAGAGTGGCGAGCGCGGTCACCTTGTTCGACTTGCCTATCATGCCGATCGCGGGTACGATGAGCGCGAAGATCAGCAGCACTATTATCGGTGCTAGGGATGAGAAATCAGGTAATGCCATCAGATCACCCCCATGCAACTGGCGAAGCTGGAGATCAGGTCGGCTAGCTCATTGGCGTACGGGCTGAAATAGTCCCAGATCAGACCGGGGAAGACACCGAAGACCAGCAGCAACAGGCACATGGTGCCCAGAGCGGCGGCCTCGTACCAGTGCACATCGTACAGGTGCGAGGTGTCGATCTTGTCAGTCAGCGGTCCGAAGATGGAGCGCTGCATCGCCCATAGATGGTAGGCCGCGGTCAGCGGGACGCTGATCAGGACCACCCACACCAACATACCAAACGCTTGATAGGTGGCTAGGAAGGTTGCGAACTCCGAAACGAAGCCCACGAGACTCGGCAGGCCAAGCGAGGCCATGAAGCCGATCATCATGAACGCCGAAAGATTGGGCATCTTCTGTGCCAGGCCACCGAGCAGAGGTATCTCCCTCGTACCAGCGGAGTGTTGGATCACACCACAGGCCATGAAGAGCACCGCAGTGATTAGGCCGTGGGCGAACATCTGGAACGATGCCGCTGTCAGACCCAATGGAGTCAACGTAGCGATGCCCAACATCACGAATCCCATGTGACCCACCGACGAGAACGCCACCATCTTCTTTAGGTCCGTCTGGGCCAAGCATGCGAAGGTGGCGTACACGATGGATATCGCCGCTATGGCGAACATGAACATCTGGAACTCCAGGGCGGCGACCGGTAGATTGGGCAATGCGATACGGATCAGACCGTAGGCGCCCATCTTAAGCATCACCGCGGCCAGCAGCACCGATCCAGCGGTAGGCGCCTCGACGTGCGCGTCAGGCAACCAAGTATGGAACGGCACCACCGGCATCTTGACCGCGAACCCGATGAAGAGACCGGCGAATATCATCAACTGCAGGTCCTTGGCGATGTTAGGCGCCACCTGAGCGATGTCCTTCATCAGGAAGTTGCCCGTCGACGCCTCGAAGAACAAAGCGAAGATCGACAACAACATGGCCAGCGAGGCCACGTGGGTATAGATGAAGAACTTGATGGACGAATACGCCTTCCTGGGTCCCCCCCATATCGCTATGAGGAAGAACATGGGGATCAGCGTGAACTCCCAGAAGATATAGAACAGGAAGTAGTCCATGGACATGAACACACCCATGACACCAGCGTTCATTGCCAGGAGCAAAGCGAAGTACTGGCTACCTCTCTTGCTGACATCCCAGGAGAACACAACGGCGATGAAGGTGACCAAAGTGGTCAGCAACACCATGGGCAGGCTGAGCCCGTCCACTCCCAGGGACCAGTATATTGTGAAGGCTTTGTCTCCGAGGGCGGTGGATATCCACACATACTGCTCCTCGAACTGCATACCCCCACCCATGTTGAACTGGGTGAAGAGGAACAAGGTAATGACCAGGGGTATGGCGGAGAATGCCACCGCGATGGCCCTGGCCCAGTTGGTCCTAGACCCCATCATGAAGGCCAGGATGGCCCCCAGCATGGGGAAGAGTATCAACATTGTGAGCCAATAGTCAAACATTCACAGACCTCCTACAAGGTACGCGAGTATCAGTATCACTGACAGTCCCGCAATGACGACAGCGGCGTAGTTGTGCACGTTCCCGGTCTGCGCCTTCGAGAGGCGACGACCGAATCCCGTGATGCTACCGCTGACACCGTTGACGATACCGTCGATCCCGTTCTTGTCAAAGTAATCGACCACCTTGGCCACCGGATAGATGACCTTGAGGCCGATCCCATCGAAAGCCTGGGGGAAGTAGTAGCGCTGCTGCAGCGTCTTGTAGACCTTGGCCCCTCCGGGGGAGGTTATCACATTGTCCACGTTGACAGAGCGCTTGACGTACATGTAATAGGCCAGAACTATGCCTGCGACGGCCAGACCTACGGACAGGTATGTCTTCCAATCGGTGAATATCTCCCCAAGCAGTTCCATTGATGTGATGTCATGGGCGTGACCGAAGAAGATACGGGACAAGAACCCGTCACCGATGAACAAGGCGAAGCCGGAGCTGAACGCGAAGACCGCCAGCACGACCAAGGGACCGGCCATGGAGGCCGGCGACTCGTGGGCGTGCTTGCATGCCTCCCCTTCCTCTCCAGCGAAGGTCATGAACCACAGCCTGAACATATAGAAAGCGGTCATGAAGGCGGTGATGGCGCCAAGGGCCCACAGGAGATAGAACATACTGTTGGCCTCTGCGGCATTCCAGACCGATGCCAGCACCTCATCCTTACTCCAGAATCCGCTGAACGGCGGAATCCCAGAGATGGATAGCGCGGCCACTAGCATCGCTATGCTGGTCACCTTCATCTTGCGTGATAGACCGCCCATCTTTCGCATGTCCTCCGTGCCCACGGCATGTATCACCGATCCGGCGCACAGGAAGAGCAGTGCCTTGAAGAAGGCGTGGTTGAACATATGGAACGTGCTGGCGGAGTATCCGTCAGCATATCCCAGATAGTAGAACGCATACCCGCCCGCTCCAAGGGCCAGCATCATATAGGCTAGCTGGCTGATGGTAGAGTATGCGAGCACACGTTTTATGTTCATATTATTGAGCGCCATCGATGCGGCGAAGATCGCGGTGACCCCACCGATAATGGCGATGACCAGCAGCACGTCCGGAACTTGGACGTACAGAGGGAAGGACCTGGCGACTAGGTAGACGCCGCCCTTGACCATGGTGGCTGCGTGAATGAGGGCGGACACAGTGGTCGGACCCTCCATCGCATCGGGAAGCCAATCATGTAGCGGAAACTGGGCGCTCTTGCCTATTGCACCGCCGAATATCAGCAGCATGGCGATCTGCAGGTTGTCCCAAGGCAGAGTGCCCATGGACGGGTCCACGATCGCTCGGTCGAACAGGTGAGTGTAGTTGAGGTCACCGAACTCGATGAACAGGATGATGATACCGGTCATCAGCATCACATCGCCCACTCTGGTGACCAGGAACGCCTTCTTGGCCGCGGAGGCGGCCGAGGGCCTGTGATTCCAGAACCCTATGAGCAGGTAGGAACATAGACCCATGATCTCCCAAAAGATGAACATCTCCAGGTAGTTGGAAGCGACCACCAGTCCGAACATGCCGGTTGCGAACAGACATACCTCGGCATAGTAGCGTCTCTTCCTCGCACCCTCCTCGTGCATGTAGCCGATGGAGTAGACGAAAATAAGGAAGATCAGTATGCTGACGAATATCAGCATCATTGCGGTCAGGTTGTCCAGATAGATACCGAACTCAATGGTCAGGTCGTCGGTCAGCTGCAGCCAAGTGGTCTGCATGACGAAGGCCTCATCCGGCGTGGCCAGATCCCTTAAGAGGATCTCGATACCAACCCATATGGACAAGACACAGGCAGAAGCGGCGGCGATTATGGCCACCGGGGCTCCGCCCTCCTTCATCCTGCCCCCAAAGAAGCCGATGATGATGAAACCGAGCACGGGTAGCAGCGGGATCAACCATGCGTATTGCAGTATGTCCATGTCTACCACCTCATGATGTTGACTTCATCGATGTCGGTCGTTCCACGGGACTTGTACAGATTGAGCAGTATGGCCAGTCCCACGGCCACCTCGGCAGCGGCGATCGCCATCGATATCAGAGCGAACGCCTGCCCCCTTGAATCGTTGAAGAACGATGAGAACGTTATGAAGTTCATGTTCGCAGCGTTGAGCATTATCTCAACTGACATCAGCACCACGATGCCGTTCTTGGCGGTCATCACACCATAGGCGCCGATGACAAAGAGTATGGCTGCGAATCCCAGGAAATACTCGATCGGTATCATTCTTCACCCTCCTCCTTCGACAGGAAGGTCCCGCCGAGTAACGACGAGAACATGACGAATGCAAGCACCAGCAAGGCGGCGCCGAACAGCTCGAACAGTACCAGGGCCACATCCCCGAAGGCGATGGACGACATGGTCTCCGAGCCCCACTCGACACTCACGATGGAACCAAGCATGATCACTAATAGCACCATACTGGCCAATCCAGCCGTGACCTTGTTGTTCACTTGCACTCCTCCTCGTCAGTGAATACCGGACAGGTGCCGGTATCTCCAGGCAGCTTCTTCTTGGTCACCATGATGCCGAACACGAACAGGATGCTGATGGCACCGAGGTACACCAGTATCTGCAGTATTCCTAGCAGGGTCGCCTCTAAAAAGAAGAAGGTGAAACCCACGCCAGCAAAGGTCAGGGCCATATAGAGGGCCGAGTGCACGACCTCCTTGGAGGTGACGCAGTACACGGCCCCCATTATGGTAGTGACCGCGATCATGAGGAAGAAGAAGGTGTCCCAGCCGAAGTCCTCGATAGCGTAGATCCAAGAGACCATAGCCAGTATCACAATGACCAGCATAGCGGCCCAAAATGTCTTCCAGCCAGATTTCATCAGAGCACCTCCTCAATATACATACAATCCTTAGGGCAGCCATCGATGCAGGTCTCGCAGACCACGCAATCCTCAGCCACGATCTTGGGCCTCTTGATAGGCTTGCCCTTAGCGTTGGTACCCACCTCCACCATCTCTATACAGTTGGTGGGGCAGTTCTTGGCGCACTTGCCACAACCGATACAGACATCGTTGTCGTACGCCACGTAGTCACGGTCCCAAGGCGACTTGGCCTCTGGATCCGCAATGCCCTTCTCCAAGTCGGAAATGAGCACCTCATCGAGATGCACCTCATTGCCGGGCTCGTAGTCGGGCCAGGCCAGCTCATAGGGGTCGAACATCAATCCTTCCCTGGTGAACGAGCTCAACTCGAACTCCCGAGTGACGATCATAGCGTCAGTGGGACAATACTCAGCGCAGTAACCGCACATCATACAGCGCCCGAGGAATATCTGCGGACGCTTGACCTTGCCCAGCTCTGGATCGTCCACCTCCACCATCTCGATACAGGTGGTAGGGCATATGCGGGAGCATTTGCCACAGCCGATGCACTTGTCGAAGCGCAGGCCTGGACGTCCGCGGTAATTGGCGGGCAGGTTCTCGATCTCATCAGGGTACTGGATGGTGTGTGGTCGGTTGATCGTGGTGCGGAGCATGGTCTTGAACGTGGTCCACATAGGTTTGAGGATCCACAGGTGCTTCGCGGTGTTGGGTGCATTGGCCGGACGCTCTACCATCCGAACCACCCCCAGTACTTAGCTGCTATCACAAATATCAGGTTGATTATCGACAACGGGAACAGCCTCCTCCATCCCAGGTTGATAATGATGTCAGTGGTGACACGGACCAAAGAGGCGCGAATCCAGATGTAGATGAACCAGATGATAAACACCTTGGCCAGATACCAAACGAAACCGGGCAGGATGTCCGGACCAGCGAAGCCGCCCAGGAACAGATAGACCATCATTGCTATGGTCACGTAGCCACGGAAGTAGTCGCCCAGCATTACCAGGCCCCATCGCATGCCACCGATCTCTGTCTGCCATCCCTCTACCAGCTCCGCCTCTGCCTCAGGCAGGTCAAATGGGGTCCTCTCCGATTCCGCGATGGCGGCGACGAAGAAAGTGATGAAACCGATGAACATGGGCAGTATGAACCAGCCGTGCTCCGCCTGGAACTCAGTGAGCCCAACGAACGTCCATGTACCAGCAGCGAGGACCACGGCCACGATGCAGAGCAGCATGGGGATCTCGTAGCTGATCATCTGGGTGGCGGCCCTGAGGCCGCCCATAACGGAATACTTGCAGTTACCGGCCCATCCGGCTATGAGTATCATCAGCGGGGGCAGGCAGAACAATCCGAAGATGAACAGCACACCCACGTCGTAGTTCAGAAGGAATATCTGGTCACTTATGGGCACCGCGCCAGCGCACAGGACACTGATGCCTATGAGCAGGGCGGTGGACCATGTGTAGACCATGTCGTCAACGCCCTGGGGGATGATTATCTGCTTGCCGAATGTCTTGAGTCCATCAGCGAAGTTGCACAGGTAACCCAGGGGACCGACCTGTGTCGCTCTCCGGTCCATCATCCTGCCTAGCACCTTCCGTTCCATCCATATCATGGTTAGGCACAGCATGAAGGAGACGGCGAATATCACTATGGTCTGGATCAGCAATGAGAGTATGTGCATGGTGTTGAAACTGGCCCACCAGTCTGCCCAACCATGCCATCCTAATCCATTGTTGACCCAGTTGATTATCGCCACCAGGATTTCGGCTATGTCGTGTGAGAAGTCGTATACCGTGTATACCATGTGATCACCGGTCCGTTTCTCCGATACAGATGTCTATCGTTCCCATGATGGCAGGGATGTCGGCTATCTTGTACCCCATGCATAGGCGCTTCGCCAACGAAGTGTTGACGAAGTTGGGCGAACGGATGCTGACCCGGTAGGGTCTCTCGGTCCCATCGCCCACCACATAGGCCATCGACTCTCCGCGCGGATCCTCGATCCGGGCCATCCCAGTGCCGACCGGCGCCTTACGAGGCACCTTTACCCTGATGGGGCCGGACTTGGGCATCCTCTCCACGCACTGGCGGATGAGGTCGCAGCTGGTCTTGATCTCCTCCAGCCTGACCATCCATCGAGACCATGCATCGCCACCGTTATCGACGGCGGCCTCGAAGTCGAGCTCCTCGTAGATCTCATACGGGTCCTTCTTCCGGATGTCCCACGGAATTCCACAAGCCCTCAGATTGGGACCAGAAAAGCCCATATTGATCGCTTCCTCGGCGGATATCTTACCCACACCGATGGTCCTCTCCTGAAATATCTTGGACTGCACCGACAGCGACTCGTGCTCCTTCATACGGAAATCGACATGATCCGCGAAACGCACACAGGCGTCGAGGAAGTTCGGGGGCAGCTCGTTGCGCACCCCGCCGATCCTCGGGTAGTTGGTGGTAAGCCTCTGCCCGCACAGCTGCACGAACAGGTCCATGGCGATCTCCCTCTCTCTGAGTCCGTACAGGAATATGGTGAAATTGCCCAGATCGGTGCCCACCGCAGCCAGCCACATGAAATGCGACGAGATCCTGTTGATCTCGTCAGTGATCGTCCGTATCCACATGGCCCGCTCGGGCACTTCAATACCGTACAGGTCCTCGACACCCATCACGTACAAGTGGCTCCACGACATCGAAGAGCAGTAGCACAGACGGTCGGCCATAGGTATTATCTGGGGGTACAAGCGTGCTTCGCACTCCTTCTCCCAGCCTCGGTGCAGGTACCCGATGATGGGGTCTGCATCGGTGACGACCTCGCCGTCCAGCTTGACCTTCAGGGTCCACAGCCCATGGTTGAATGGATGCTGCGGCCCCATGTTGACCCACATCTCTGCCATTATATCTGCCTCCCTACCTTGAAGCTCTTCCGGAACGGGAAGAACTTATAATCATCAGCTAGCAACAGCTGCTCCATGCGGGGGTGTCCCTTGAAATCGATACCGAACAGTTCGAAGGTCTCCCGCTCATGCCAGTTGGCCCCTTCCCATAGAGGCGTGACGGAATCCACGACGAGGTCATCGTTAGGAATGTCCACCAGGATCTCGACCAGCACCCCGGTCTCGTAGTTGGATATATGATGGACGGTCTGCATGTGCTCGACCCAATCGATACCGGAGACCATGGAACAGTGAGCGAAGTTGAGCTCGTCCTTGAGCATGGTGCACAGCTCGAAGAGCCGTTCACGCTTGGCCTTGAAGCTTATCCTCCTCGCCTTCTGCGATTGCAGGTCTACATCACCAGCAAAGTGCGACTGCACCGCCTGGATGACCGCCTCCTCACTGGGGGCAAGGATCTTATTAGCGTTTCCTTCCATGTGATCACCTCGGACTACTCCCGACCTCTTGCGTTCAGGAACAGGCCCTTCTCGCCGATCTCGGCGGATATCTTCTGCTGCAGCAGCATGAAGCCGTCGATCAAGGCGTCCGGACGCGCCGGGCAGCCTGGTACATACACATCGACCGGGATGAACGAGTCCACGCCCTGAATGATATTGAACGAATCATACCAAGGACCTCCGGATATGGCGCACTCCCCCATCGCCACCACCCACTTAGGGTCCGGCATCTGTTCGTATAGACGCCTCAGGGCTGGCCTGACCTTCTTGGTGACCCAGCCATTGACAAGCAATACATCGGTCTGTCTCGGGGACGAACGATATATGGTTCCCAATCGCTCCAGATCGAACTTGGAGTCCGATGCCGCCGCCATCTCCAGGGCGCAACATGCGAGCCCGAAATGCAGCGGATGTATGGAATTCTTGAAGGCCCATGCCTCCACAGGCCCCAATATCTTGTTCAACCCTTTCTGGACGCCAGTGGCCTTCATGAGCTCCTCGATCTTCTCCGTAGACCAGTTCATGAACTCCCCTGCTGACATCCCTACCGCATACGGATAGATGCTCATATCCATAGCTTCTCCTCCTTCCTTAGCGCGTAACCCACGCCTATGAGCACTATTGTCAAGAAGATCAACATCCACATGATAGCTGTATCAGAAAGTTCAGAGAAATAATAGGCCCATACCAGAAGGAACACACTTATCAAGTCAAAAACAACGAAGACTATTGCGTATATGTAATATTGATACCTGAATTCAATGTGTGCCTCGCCCATGGCGGGAGTTCCACACTCATAGGTGGACCTCTGCAGGGTGGAGCTGGTGTGGGGTCGGATGAATCTCGACAGCCACCATGCCAGTGGTGCAAATCCTAATGCCAATAACGCAAAGAATGCGACCGGCAGATAATCCTCCACAAGCATTGCCATCAGGAAACTCATGTAATTATTTAAAGGTTGCATCTGGCTATGAAATACCATAAGTCGACCCAGCATGCTGGCGGTCAATATTAATTAACGATAGATGATATATTTTGAGAGCGATCCTGTCGCCCATTCAGCTATGATCGTCCGAACGACCCCGAACGCCACGTTAAATTAGTTGTACTCGGATGCGGATGCATCGGAAAGTGGTGTTCGAAATGGTCGCAGACATAGGATTCATCGGGGCCGGCAACATGGCCGAGGCCCTCATGCGTGGTATCATTGGGGCGGGCATATCTTCCAAGGAGGGAGTGATCGCCAGCGAGATCTTCGATCCCCGTCGCGAGTATATGGGCAAGGAGCTGGGGGTCAGGGTGACCAGTGATAATGCTAAGGTCGCACGCGAGGCTCGCACCCTGGTCCTCGCAGTGAAGCCGCAACACATGGGTTCCGTTCTAAAAGGCATGAAAGATAGTCTCACACCTGATCATCTAGTGATCTCCATCGCCGCTGGCGTCACCATTGACGCGCTGGAATCGTCCATGCCCAAGGGAGTGAGGGTCGTGCGGGTCATGCCCAACCAGCCCTGCATGGTTGGAGCTGCGGCATCTGGGTTCGCCCTTGGTAGCCGGGCCACCGCTGACGATTCGGCCACGGTACAACGCATCCTGGACTCGGTAGGTGTGGCGTTCCCCGTACCCGAGATGCTGCTAGACGCGGTCACTGGACTAAGTGGCAGCGGCCCCGCATTCATGTACATCATAATAGAGGCAATGGCCGATGGTGGCGTGGCCGAGGGATTGTCCCGGGACGTGGCCATTCGGCTTGCAGCGCAGACCATGCTGGGGGCGGCCAAGACCATACTCGACACTGGCACCCATCCAGCGCAGATGAAGGACATGGTATCCTCGCCCGCTGGCACCACTATGGCCGGCATCGAGGCCATGGAGGGCTACGCGGTCAGAGCGGGCATGATCGCCGCGGTCAGAAGCACCGCAAAGAGATCGCGGGAGCTTGGTCAGGACTAGCGGTCCAGCCGGCGTCTGACCCTCTTGGAAGTAAGGATCCCCCTCATCACCCTGGGCCCGTTGGCCCATATACCTGAGGTCATCCAATCCAGATCCCTCTTCTCGCAGATGGTAGAGGTCATGATGGCCTGGGCCTCATCCTTGAGGGCGAACAACGCCCTTTCCCTTTCCTCGCCTTCGAACCGGGCAAGTATGTCGTCGATGTCATGAACCATCTTCTTGGCCACCTCGGTCCGGCGGCTACGGCCCTCGAACTCGTCCCTGGTCACCTGACCACGGTCCAGCAGCACCTGGTTCAAGATGAGCGCCGCATCGTAGGATGTGTCAGCGATCTCCTCCCTAGACATCCAGCGGGTCTCGTAAGATAGCACATTCTTCCATGACGGTGAGTCCAACAGCCGACGGTGCTCCTCCAAGGTCCGGGCGAAGAAGCGGTAACCCCATCGATCTGGATCCTCGAAGGCCCGACTTCCAGGGTCCACGAACGGGGCGAACGGTGCTATGAATGGAAACATCCTCAGGTCGTCGTCACAGGCATCGTACAACTGATCAACGAACCGGGCGGTGTCCAGGGCCGAGTCCCTGGTCTGACCAGGCAGACCGGTCATGAAGAACATGTCCAACCTCTGGCACTGGTGGGCCATGGCCCTCTCCACCGTGGACACGATGGAACGATTGTCGAACCTTTTCCCGGTCATCCGCCGCACCTCTGGGTCATGAGACTCGGGGGAGAACTCCAGCGACCACTCGCCCAGGCAGTGATCCATGAGTTCGAAGAGCTCATCACCAGCGGGCTTGAATATCTCGAATGCCAGGTGATTGTCGCAGCCCAGTTCACGGTAGTGACGCAGGAACCGCTCGGCATACTGGTCGCCGGCCTGGCGGATGTCGCCGATGACGAACACCGGCGATTTGAGATACTGCGAGAAGACGTAGACGTCCTCAGCCAGCATCTCTGGGGTGCGGAACGCCGCCCTCTGACGCCCCAGGAAGTTCCTTCCCGCAGAACAGGAGCCCCCGCACTCTGTGCAATTGAGCGTACAGCCCTTGACGCTGAACACCGAACCTAGAGGCAAGCGGTCCCATCCCTTCCACGGTAAGGCTGACCTGATGTCCAGGTGCCTGATCGTGGAGCGGATCATCTGCCCATAGTCGATGTCCATGTAGTCCATGGAGTCGGGCACAAAGGTGATGGGGTTGTGATGGTGCCTACCATCACTGTCCTTCCAGGACAGGTTCTGCACGTCGACCACATCGCCGCCACTCGACAACCGGTCCATCAGGTCGACCATGAGGGGCTCGGTGGAATCACCTTTCATGACCATGTCGACGCAGTCATAGCCCAGCAGCTCCCGGTGGAAATAGGTGCTGGAGAATCCTCCGAACACCACCTTGCTCTCGGGGTGCAGCCGCTTGACCATCCTGGCCACCTCGATCGCCCCATGGGCATGGGGTAGCCAGTGCAGATCGATGCCGAACACTTCTGCGTCCAATCGGGCAATGGTCCGCTCGACATCGAATCTATTGGAATATAGCATTCGCACTGCCAGGTTCATTATCCGGGTGCGGTACCCTGCCCGCTCTAGGTGAGCGGACATGGTCATGAACCCCAGCGGGTACATCTCGAATATCGGTGAAGAGGGAACGACATCACTCACCGGCCCATACAGAATGGGCTTCTTACGGAAGTCGTAAACGCTGGGCGCATGGAGGAATATTATATCTTCATGGGCCATGAGCTGACCTTAGCTGGCCTAGGTGGATGCTCTATTTAATTGTGCGCATCACATTCCATATCGTCGCCGACGCTGCTGACAGGAACGAATGGCTCTGAGAAAGTCGATACGGCGGAATCCGGGCCAGAACACGTCGGCAAAGTACAGCTCCGAATATGCCATCTGCCATAACAGGAAGTTCGAGACGCGTACCTCGCCCGAAGTGCGCAGCACCAGGTCGGGGTCGGGCATGTTGGCGGTGTACATGTGGGCGGATATCAACTGCTCATCGATGTCATCGATCTTGATGCCCCCCTCCTCCACCTTCTTCGCTATCTGCCGAACCGCATTGACGATCTCCTCCCTACCGCCATAGGCCACGGCGATATTGTAGCAATATTCATCATAGTCCTTGGTGCGCTCCTCGGCGTACTCGATGGCCTCCACCACTTCAGGCGACATCAGATCCCTACGGCCCATGACCTTCACCTTGATCCTATTGCGGTGCACACGCTCGTCATCACCCAGGGCTCGAAAGTTCTCGTCGAAGAGATGCATGAGATGCTCCACCTCATCCTCATCGCGGTTGAAGTTCTCGGTGGAGAACGCGAACACGGTCAGGATGCGGATCCCTAGATCCATACACCACTGCATCACCTCCTCTAGCTTTTCCTTGCCCCGCGTATGGCCCTCGCCTACACTCCAGCCAAAGCTGCGGGCGTAGCGACGGTTGCCATCCATGATGATGGCGACATGGTGTGGTACCTCCTCGGACATCACCGATCTCTCCAGCTTGCGCTCATAGGCCTGGTATGCAGTGTTGGATATGACCCTGGAGATCTCGTCCCTGACCATGCTCAACCCTCAAAGTCCTCTCTCAGGCCTGCGGCCCTGAGGCCCAGGTCGAAACAGCCTACCGCAGCCACGGCGCCGATGGCGCCCTCGATCCCGGTGATCTTGATCAGCTCCAGCCCATGATCGGACGCCATCTGCTTGGCCTCATCGATGCAGTAGAGCACGGACTTGGCATCCCAACTCCAGTCGACCAGAGCTTGGGGCATGCGCAGCCCGGTATACACGACCATGGTGGTCTCATCCGATAGCGTCTCGCGACTTAGGCCCTCCACCATCCACTCCTTGAGCGCTTCCGCCTCCGATGGCAGCACCGCAAAAGACACTCCTGTTGAGCAGCAGTTGGTGGTCTTGTTAGGCGCCTTAGGGTTCAGCTGGATGATCTTATGGTCCAAGAAGTGACCTATGGGGCACTCTCGGGCCAGCTTGAGGACCATGGCCCATGAGGCCCCCGACTCCTTGGTGTCAGTGTCGTCCACTCCTATCACCATACGTACAAGCTTGGGGGTGGTGATCTTGACCTCGAGCCTATGGGCCCCACCGATCTTGAACCCATCAGGATACTCGGCCTTCAGCACTCCACATCCCTGAGGGATACAGGCGCCAATGCCCACAGTGGCACCGGCTAGGCCGACCCAGGTGGTCTTCACGGTCTCACCGTGGACCTGGAGGGCCTTGAGACCTTGTCCCCCGACGTCCTTGGAGACTGGGCCGAAGCTGACCTCGCGCTCCCCGATTATGGTATCCATGATCAGCGAGTGCCCCTCGATGCGGATGTCCTCTATTATGCCCCCGGCTCGCCGCCGATTGACGGCATCCCATTCCATCGGCCCCTTGGCAATGCAGTGCTCGATGACCTGGGCCACCCCTCGGACCTCGTCTACGATGGTGAATATGCCCTGGCAGAACAATGTGCCGAACCGCTTTCTGACCTCGTCAGGCGTTAATATCTCAGTCATTTGCGCCACCGTATCAAAGTGTTCAGCTGCAACCACAGGACTACCACCATATTATCTCTTTGGGGTATCCTGTTCAGTTATAGAGAATACTTCGGGGAAGGTCGGTCAGGACGGATCGTCAATGCTTCTCGTTCAGACTCGGCCACCATCGCCCCGCAGGCCGACGACCCGATGTGCTGCGATAAGCCGTGTTCACACGACAGGCGCACTTCCCACCTTGAGTGCTGGAGACGTTTGCGTATCGCCTCCGGACACATGCGGTTCTTGGAAACGAACAGTACGGTCGATCCAAGGATGGATCGAATGTTTCCATACACCTGAGATCATGGACTATGAGCTGCGACATGGACCCGCCCCATCGGAGGAGAGCGCATTACAGGTTGGCCTTGGCCCCGGACGCGCTATGGATGGGGCATATCATTGAAGCTCTTCTTCCTCGAGCTCCGCCAGCGAGATGTACTGTGACGGCACCTCATCGGTCAGATAGACGGTGTGGCCAGCCTTGCCGATCACTATGCCATCCTCGATCGCCCTGGCTGCATCTATCACCAGGATTATTGGGTCATCGGTCCGCACCGAGCCTGCGGAATGGGCGTTACCATAAGTGCGAGACAGATGCACCATGCGCCGGTCGGACGGCCTGAGGCCCGTTTCCAGAAGTATGTCCGTCTCCTCTTCAGTGGACGGATAGAACAGCTCATCAGGAATGTCATCGGTGGGCAGCCTTAGGTCCAGATCGATCGTGTGCCCGTAGGTGGCCCTCACCTGATCGCCGCTGACCTGGTACCGACCCTTGGCATCGGTCTCGGCGATGGCGATGATGTGATGCGGCCTGATCCAATGGAACCGACTGTTCCGCTCCTTGAGGGCGGCGATCAGCAAACGAATGGACACGAAGCCTTGTTCGTCCATATCCAGATCCATTCGCTCAGGGAAATGGCGCAATCCCCCGGCCATGGTACGACCTATCCTCTCCAATTCCTGGTCGTTCATCAGGAACTTATCCTCCTCACCGCATATGGGACACGTATCCCCGCGGAAGTATCCGTGGACCTGACATTCCCTCAACATGTGCTCATGTGCAATCGCATCCAACGTAAATAAATGATGGTTTCCCGGTCACTTCGAACGGGCACGCTCCGCGGCCAGCACAGTATTGCTCATCAGCATGATGATGGTCATCGGCCCCACACCCCCTGGCGAGGGGGTGATCGCCTTGCATCGGCCCTTGACCGCATCGAAGTCCACGTCCCCTGTAAGACGGTAGCCGCGCTTGGCGGTGGGATCGTCGACCCGGTTGGTGCCTACGTCGATGACCACGGCACCCTCCTTGACCATATCAGCAGTGATGAAGTGGGGGCGGCCGATCGCGGCGATGAGAATGTCCGCCTGCCGGGTGAAGGACGGCAGATCGCGGGTGCGAGAGTGGCATATGGTGACGGTGGCATTGGCCCCGGATGCCTTCTGGACCAGCATGGCCGCTATAGGTTTGCCCACGATATTGCTACGTCCCACCACAACCACATGTTTTCCACTGGTCTCGATCCCGCTTCGCACCAGTAGCTCCTGGATCCCAGCCGGGGTGGCCGGTCGGAAGCCCGGATCGCCGATGAGGATGCGCCCCATGCTCACCGGATGGAAACCGTCCACATCCTTCTCGGGATCGATGGCTGATATGACCTTGTTCTCATCGATGTGATCTGGAACCGGCAACTGGCACAGGATACCATGTACCGCCGGGTCGCGGTTGAGGCGATCGATCATGTCCAGCAGATCCTCCTCCGATATAGAGGCGGGAAGCTCATGTGTCCATGAGTTCAGACCCAGATCGGCGCACATCCTTCCTTTCATGCGTACGTAGGACCGCGATGCCGGGTTCTCGCCTACGATGATGACCGCGAGACCAGGAACGACGCCACCCTGCTTGAGGGCTGCGATCCTGTCCACCAACTCATCCTTGACCTCCGCCGCGATCCTCTTGCCGTCGATGATGAGGGTCATGCCATCACTGGTTAAGCGGGGCGGTCTATTCAAGCTTTGCCCGGGATGGACTATGCGCACCCACCGTTCCCTAGGTCGACCATGGTCAGGCCCACGATCGCATGGGGCGGCACCTTTTATAATCGATGACCCAGTTCCCCGACATGGCAGCGGAGGAACTTGTATGAAGAATGAGCTGGAGATCGCCATGGCATACGATGCTATGCCCATCGCCGATGTGGCGGCATCCATCGGACTTTCCCCCAACGAGATAGAGCCCTACGGCAAGCATGTGGCCAAGGTGCCCCTGGATGTGCTGAGGCCCTATATGAACAAGCCAAAGGGGAAACTTGTACTGACCACCGCCATCACCGCCACCCCAGCAGGCGAGGGGAAGACCGTTACCACCATCGGCCTCGCGCAGGGCCTGGGGCGACTGGGGGTCAACGTCATCGGCTGTCTGCGAGAGCCATCACTAGGTCCCACCTTCGGGATCAAGGGTGGTGCCACCGGCGGCGGCCGATCGCAGGTGTACCCCATGTGGGACATCGACCTGCACTTCACCGGTGACATACATGCTGTGGGCGCAGCCCACAACCTTCTCTCAGCCATGACCGAGAACCATCTGGCCAAGGGCAACGAGCTGGATCTGGACCCGACCAAGATCGTATTGCGCAAAGCTTTGGATATGAACTGCCGGGAGTTGCGCCAGATAGTGGTCGGACTGGGAGGACGCAGCGCTGGTGGGGTGTGCCACGAAAGTGGGTTCCTCATCACCTCAGCCTCCGAGATCTCTGCCATAATCGCCCTGGCCACCAGCTTCGCCGAGCTGCGCTCCATGCTCAACCGGATCATAGTCGGGTACAATATGAGCGGACAGCCTGTACGGGCGGAGCAGATGGGGTGCGTCGGCGCCATGATGGTGTTACTCAAGGACACACTTAAACCCAACCTGGTCCAGACCCTGGAAGGACAGCCTATGTTCATACACGGGTTCCCGTTCGCCAACATCGCCCATGGCAGCAGCTCCCTGATCGCCACCAAGACAGCGCTGGGCATGGCCGACGTGGTGCTGACCGAGGCGGGGTTCGCAGCAGATCTGGGGGCGGAGAAATTCTTCAACATCGTGTGTCGCAAGGGCGGTATCGCCCCCGACTGCGCAGTACTAGTGGCATCGGTGCGGGCACTCAAGATGCATGGCGGCACTGATCTGAGAGAAGTGAATGACGAGAACGTCGACGCCCTGTGCCGCGGGTTCGTCAACCTGGACCGCCATGTGATGAATGTTCGCCGCTTCGGGGTGCCGGTGGTGGTGGCCATAAACCATTTCGCCAGTGACACCGATGTGGAGTTGGAGATGATCCAAGCCCACTGCGAGGAGCTGGGGGTGCGCTACGCAATATCCGAAGTCTATGCCAAGGGCGGTGAAGGCGGCCTAGAGCTGGCCCGAGAGGTGATGGATGTTCTGGAGAATGAGCCCGCAGATTTCCAGATGCTGTACGAGGAGGAGATGTTCATCAAGGCCAAGATCGAGCACATCGCCAATGATGTCTATGGTGCCAAGGACGTCAAGTACCTGCCATTAGCGGAGAGACAGATGGCCCAGATAGTCCAGAATGGCGATGATCGCGTGCCGGTATGCATGGCCAAGACCCAAGCATCCATCACCGACAATCCGGCCATGAAAGGTGCGCCCACCGGATGGACGCTTACGGTGCGTGAGGTCCTATGCTCCGCGGGAGCGGGGTTCGTGGTGCCGGTCTGCGGCACCATCATGCTGATACCAGGGCTGCCTTCGAATCCGGCGGCCAACCGTATAGATCTGACCGATGATGGCAGGATCGTCGGGCTCAGATGAGGTCGACGAGCCGCCCCAGGGTCTCGAACCCGATCTCATCGTCCAATTCGATCAACGTGCGCCTGAGGCATTCGATGCCATTGGCGACATCCTCCTGGCTTAGGGCGCCTCGGGACACGGTCTCCATCAGGTGCCAGCTGTGGGTAGCTATAACCAGAACGCCTTCCTCCAGACCCTTGCCCAGGCAGACGTAGTCCTCGACCGTGCGCTCACCCTCATGAAAGGGCCACAGATAGCTGACGATCACCTTGCCATTGCGGTCCCTGGACCGGGCCACTGGAAACTCAGCCAACCCATTGGGCATCAAGGATGGCAGCAGCCGTCCGCCAACGATATCCCGCTTCAACGATGAATCGTACCTGAAACCAGAGGCAGCCACCGCGTCCAGCACGATGTCGTTGCACTCCAGGTAAGGAGCGCGGAAACCCTCCACCGCGGTGCCGAAGATGTCTTTCAACGCCGATCGTGAGTGGCGCAGGATGTCCCGTACCTCAATGTCATC
The DNA here is from genome assembly GCA_030604065.1 of Methanomassiliicoccales archaeon. Taxonomy (GTDB): domain Archaea; phylum Thermoplasmatota; class Thermoplasmata; order Methanomassiliicoccales; family JAUVWO01; genus JAUVWO01. The sequence continues at coordinate 18,918 of JAUVWO010000003.1, forward strand.
CATACCAATGCCAGTGAGCCTGCCGGTCAGGTCCTCATGCGCCCAACCATGGCAGGCGACCTCGTGCCCCGAAAGCATGGAAGGCAGATCATAGGACTCAGACAGCTTGGCGGCAGTCTCCGCCTCCATGAAGAACGTGCCCTTGATGCCGATCTCGTCGAGAAGCTTCACTATCGCCTCCAAGCCCGCAGCGGTGGAGCGGAATCTTGGCGACGGGTCCCCATCAACAGGACATGAGCCAGCATCCATTTGGCCGGGAATAGGCGTGTTCACATCCCGATCGACGTCTATGGTGAATGAAGCGACCCGCATCTCAAACCTCCAAAGATACCCCTTCCTCGGACCCGTAAGGGTCGGGGAGGGGTCGTTGACATGTCATCAAAACATCGCATGGGATATCAATATGACGGCACCTGACATCTTGAGGGTCGGGTTGGGGCAAAACGTATTAATCGGGTCATGCGTCATGGGTGCCATCCAAGGCAGGTGAGCGGGATATGACGATGTTTTCAGGCAGTAGGCTAGAACGGCTGCTGCGACAGGGCGATTTTGTGGTCACGGCAGAACTGGGGCCCCCACGCTCGGCGGAACCGGGATCGGTGCTGCGCAAGGCCCGCATGCTCAAGGGATACGCGGATGCCCTCAACCTTACCGACAACCAGACGGCGATGGTGCGTATGTCCAGCGTGGCCTGTAGCGTCCTTGTCATGCAGGAGGGGCTGGAGCCGATATTGCAGATGACCTGCCGAGACCGCAACCGCATCGCCATGCAGTCCGAGTTGCTGGGCGCCTCGGCGCTGGGCATAAGGAACCTGCTGTGCATAACCGGCGACCCCCATACGTGTGGCACCGAAAAGGATGCCATGGACGTGTTCGACGTCAACTCGAACAGGCAGCTGAGCATGTTCCGACGCCTGCGGGACGAATCCATCATGGACTCCGGCTTCGAGGTCAAGGCCCCGCCCAAGGTGTTCCTGGGAGCGGCGGCCGACCCCATGGGCGGACCGCCTGAGATAGGGGTGACAATACTGGAGGCCAAGGTGGTCGCAGGGGCGGACTTCATCCAGACCCAGGCCATATTCGACGTGGACGGATTCGACGCCTGGATGGATGAGGTCAGACGTAGAGGCGTGCACCAGAAGATATTCATCCTGCCGGGCGTGATACCTCTCAAATCGGTCAAGGCCGCGAGATACATGCACGAGAACGTCCCAGGCATCGAGATACCTGATCACATCATGGAAAGGATGAAGGCGGCCGATGACCCTCCAGCAGAGGGCGTGAACATCTGCCTCGAGCTGATCGATCACCTGCGCTCCGTGGAAGGAGTGCACGGCATACATATCATGGCCGTGGCCTGGGAGTCCGTGGTGCCAGAGATAGTGAAGAGGGCCGGGCTGTACCCGCGACCCGATGTCAGGCCCTAAGGAAGTCGTCGGCGTAGAGCCTCTCGTTCCGCAACACTTGTCCTGCCTTGAGGACGTCCATCAGCTCTTGGTCCTCGGGATCGCAGATGGCAGCACTGAGGCCGGCCCCCATGAGCATAGCCAGATAGGTACGGTTCAGAACCCCCCTCATCTTGGCCCCATTGGACACGTTGCTGAGCCCTACCACAGTGCGGAGCGGAGGGTCGTCGAGCATACGTAACATGCGCACCGCATCCACAACTTTCATGCTCTGATCCTGGGCCGCCCTAACTGGCAACACCAGCGGATCGATCAGAAGACGATCGGGCATGATGCCGTGCTCCATGGCGGTGGTGACCATGACCATGGCCATCCCGGTACGGGACTCGGCATCATTGGGGATGCCTCGCTCGTCCATGGCCAAGCATATGATCTCTGCGTCATGTTCCTGACATAGAGGGAACAGTTGCGCCATCCTTTCGGCCTCGGCGGTGGTGGAGTTGATTATTGGGGAACGGTCGCAGACCTCCATGCCCCCAACCACGGTCATCACATCTGGCGAGTCGATACAGAGCTGAACGTCAGTGACCTCCTGGACCGTATGGACCAACCACCTCATGGCCTCGACGGCGTCGTCCCTTCCTGGTCCGGTGTTCACGTCCAATACGGTGGCGCCTGCTTCCACTTGTCGCAGCGCAAGCGCCTGCACGAAGTTCTCGTCCCTATCGTCTATGGCCCTGCCCACCGATCGAAACAGGCCGTTTATCCTCTCGCTGATGACGATCATCTGCTCAACAGGTCGAGCATGAGCAGCCCGATTAAAAACATTGTGGCCCCTTGATATGGAAGGTTCAGGGTCGATGCCTAGATCTGACGGATCGATGATGGGTTCGACCTTGCCCCGCCACTTGCGCAACATACCACGGGCCTGGTGAACGATCGGACGAAGCTGGGCCCTGTGCCTGACCGGTCGTGCCCTGATAATAGGGGATCGACCTCCGAACCTTCGCGGATACCCTTAAATGCTATCGTACAATATACTCCTGGCATACTGTTCTGTGTGCCAGGATCGCTCGAATCGGAGGTATTATACTGGCTACCATCAGACGCGCTATCATCAGCGTCTCCGACAAGGATGGCGTGGTGGAGTTCGCCCAGGGCCTGGCCGATCTCGGCGTGGACATCGTGTCCACCGGGGGAACGGCCTCGCTCCTGCAGGGAAATGGAATACGAGTGACCGAGGTCTCCGACCTTACTGGGTTCCCGGAGATGCTGGACGGCAGGGTCAAGACCCTGCACCCCAAGGTGCACGCCGGCATCCTGGCCCGCAGGGACGTGCCCGAGCATATGGCCACCCTGAAGGAGCATTCGATCCCAACCATCGACATGGTCGTGATCGATCTGTATCCATTCAAGCGCACCGTGCAGGAACGCGGGGATTCGCTGGAGGATGTGATCGAGAACATAGACATAGGTGGGCCGAGCATGATCCGGGCCGCTGCCAAGAACTATCGCTCCGTGGCCGTGGTCACCGATCCATCGCAGTACCAGGTGGTGCTGGATGAGCTCCGTCGGCAGGGTTCTCTGGAGGAAGCTACACTCCAGAGGCTGATGGTGGAATCGTTCCGGGTCACCGCATTCTACGATGCTATGATCGCATCCCACCTCAGCGACCGGTTTCCAGGAGCCCGTTTCCCGGAGACGCTGCCGTTGGCGTTGCAGAAGGAATACGACCTTCGATACGGGGAGAATCCTAACCAGGAGGCGGCATTCTATGCCGATCCGTTCGCAAAGGGCAACACCGTGGCCAAGACCGAACAGCTTCACGGCAAGCAGCTGAGCTACAACAACATCCTGGATCTGGACAAGGCCATGGACATCGTCATGGACTTCGAGCGGCCGACGGCGGTCATCATGAAGCACACCAATCCCTGTGGTCTGGCTTCAGAGGACACCATCGCCAAGGCCTTCGAGGTCGCCTATGCTGTGGACCCCATGTCAGCCTTCGGTTGCGTGATAGCACTCAACCGCGTCTGTGACCTGGCCACCGCCGAGGGCATCTCCACCCACTTCGTGGAGGCGGTCATCGCATCGGAATTCGTCCCCGATGCCCTAGAGCTGCTTTCCCGGAAGAAGAACATCCGCCTGCTGAGAACCATAGCCCCCATGGTCAAGGAGCCAGAGACCGAGTTGAAGATGAAGAAGGTGAGAGGGGGCATGCTGGTGCAGACCTGGGGCGACATTTCTCTGGATCCTGCCGACCTCAAGTTGGTGACCAAGCGGACACCAACCGATGAGGAGATCAAGGGCATGCTGTTCGCATTCAAATTGGTCAAGCATGTGATATCCAACTCGGTGGTCTACACCAAGGGCGAGCGAGCGGTGGGCATAGGCGCTGGCCAGATGTCACGCGTGGACTCGGCCATGATCGCCAGGGTCAAAGGCGGCGATGAGACACGCGGATGCGTGATGGCCTCGGACGCATTCTTCCCGTTCCGGGACGGTGTTGACGAGGCGGCCAAGGCTGGCATCACCGCCATCATCCAACCCGGCGGATCGATCCGTGATCAAGAGGTCATCGATGCCGCCAACGAGCACGGCATGGCCATGGTGTTCACCGGGATCCGTGTGTTCCGACACTGAACCTGACTCAGAAAAAGGCCAGCAGCGCCCCGATAAGGGCGGTGATGAGCCCCACCACCGTCAGCGGCAGAGTATAGCCGCGCAACACCCCTCCGACATCATCGTTCAGATAGCGGGATATCACCCAGAAGTACGGATCGCTCACGATGGAGAGCGTCATTGCACCGCCTCCGATGAGCAGCACCAGACCCCATGGATTGATGGCAGCCAGCTCCGGTACCGACGCCTCGATCGTTGACGCCACTGTGACCGATACCAGCCTAGATCCCTGGGCAGCCTGCACCAACGCCGTGAGTATGAACGGGACCAACACCACCGGCAACATGTTACCGGACTGAAGCAGGTCGCTTATCTCGGCTGGAAAACCGCTGGCGGCGATGACCGCGCCGAATGCCCCAGCACCACACAGATCGAATATTATCACTCCGGCACTGCGGGTGCCTGCCATGACCGCCCTCTGCCTCTCCGCCTGGCCGATCATGGCGAAGGCCACCAGCATGGATAGGAACAATGCGACGCTAAGATCCGCCAGAGGTTCCAGGCCAGGGATCACGGTGCCTATGCCGATGAGCACGAACGGCGCCATGATCGACCCCCATGCCTTGGATCTAGGGCCGCCGGGGGAGGGTTCGGAGGCAGGCTCCACACCTCTGCGCCTGAACCAGATGTAGATGACCGATAGCAACGCCAGCGACAGAGGTATGGTGATCATATCGATGCCCCATGGATCCGTCACCGAGAGATTCTCAAGCATGATCACCACCGCTGGCGAGGGGTAGACGAGCACGTACGAGACCACCGAGGCCACCGCTATGGCGTAACCCACGGTCCGCTGCGATCTGGCACCCTCCGCAAGCCGGGTCACTATAGGAGATGATACGATGAAGTTGGTAATGCAGCACATGAGCGGCACCGACAGGATGTACCCGCCCACGGCGCCGGTCGCCACCGGGTCCCTCGCAACCCGGCGGATGTCGTTCACCAGGGTGTCTATCAGCCTCCCTTCGGCCAGGCATCGTGAGATCAGAACTCCTGAGAACACCACCACACCTAGTATGGAGAACAGGCGTCCAGCTCCGCCAAGAGAAATGTCAACGACATTCTCCGCACCCATCCCGGCCAACAATCCGAACAGCAGGCTGGCCCCGAACAGGCTCACGAACGGAGGAGCCTTGAATCGAACCGTCGCCACCACTACGATGACGAGGCAGATAAGGAAGGACAGGAGGGCCTGCATGGCGGGGGCCTCCTTCTCAGTCGTCCTTGAACTCGGGCACGATGGGCTCACCGGCCGCCTTGCGCTTCAGGTGTCCGCCGGGCCCCCCGCGCTCTTCCCTGGCCTTATCAATACATTCCTCATCATCGCATACGTAGGCCGCGAACAGGAAGTGCTTTGCCTGCCGTCCACAGAAATGGCACCGGTTCTGCTCGATGTCGCTCATCGCCACCACATCCATTTTGGCCTATTTGCGCCTTTCTGGGGAAGATAGATATGGAATGTGTCCATAATAAACAGCGTGCCATATCGGATCATGGAGCTCAACCGCCCCCTAGAGGTGGATGAGATAGCCCGTGCCTCAAACCTGGACAGATGTACTGGTTGCCATCGCTGCACCAGAGTGTGCCCGGCCTCGGAACATGGCGGAGTGGTGCCCCATCAGGTGGTGGCCGAGACTCAAGAGGGCACTGTGGACCTGTCCCAGGACTCGATGATCTGGAAATGCCTGATGTGCAACATATGCAGCCATGTATGCCCGGTACGGATCAATCCGTCCTACTTGATCACCCTGCTGCGCAATGCCTCGGCCGAGCGTGGCCATGCCCCCAAACGGTACATGGAGGCGCGGTCGATGGTTCGTTCCAGCGGGCGATCCTTTCCCAACACCCGGCTGACCTCCAAGATGAGGGGCGAGCTGGGCCTGCCCCCGCTCAACGATGACCAGGAAGCGGTGGACGAGCTGTTGATGCTGTGGTCCACCACCCCAATGGGGGATGACGGCGATGAATGAGATCTACCTCTACACTGGCTGCCTGATCCCCACCCGTCTGCCACATTTGGAGAGAGCGAGCACATTCGTGCTCGACGCCCTTGGTGTCGACTACGAACGCATGCCGGGTCAGACCTGCTGCGTCGAACCCATCGGCCTGAGGTCACTGGGAGTGGAGGCTTGGATGGTGGGTGCGGCCCGCATCCTGGCCATGGCCGAACGCGATGGCCGCGACCTGCTGACCCTGTGCAACGGATGCTACATGAGTCTGAGCCAGGCACGAATGCTGCTGATGGACCTGGATGAACGCGCCCGGGTGAACCGGGTCCTGGAACCCATAGACCTGGAGTATGGCGGCGATGTGAATGTCTGGAACGTGGCCGAATTTGTCCATGCCATGGGCAAGAGGAAGTTCAAGGACACGGTCCGTTCCCCGCAACGAAGGCAGGTGGCGTTGCATCCAGGCTGCCACATGACTGAAGCCCCGATAATGGACGGTTTCGATGCCCTCTCCATCCTGGAGGACATCCTGACGTGGTGCGGGGCCGAAGTCGTGTGCTGGGGCGAAGGCATGTGCTGTGGTGGCGGCCTCTCGGGGGTGGACGACCGCATATCCAAAGCGGTCATGGACGCCACACTCACCACATACCGCGATAGCGGAGCTGGAACAGTTATCACTCCATGTCCATTCTGCTTCATCCAGTTCGACGTGCGGGGCAGATCGCTCCCCGCACTGTTCCTGACCCAGCTGATGGCGCTGGCGCTCGGAGCGGATGAAGAGGCCATCGGCCTTCGCTATCACCGCACCCGATGATCACAGCACCTTCTCTATATGCAACGAGAAATGCAAGGCCTTGATGCTGTGGGTCAGATGACCCATGGAGATCACGTCCGCGTACATCGCGTAACCGGCGGCGTTATCTGGCAACATGCCCCCCGAGACCTCGACGATTATCCGGGGGTCGACCCCTTTGATGAATCCATGAGCCTCTTGCGCCTGATCGATCGTCATGTTGTCCAACATGATGATATCGGCACCGGCCTCCACAGCATCGCGCACCTGTGACATGTTCTCCACCTCCACCTCGATCCGCTTGGTGAATGATGCCCTCCGGGCCATGCGAACCGCCTGGCCAACGCTGCCGACCACGATGATATGGTTGTCCTTGATCAGTATTCCGTCATCCAGGCGGTACCTGTGGGGGTCGCCGCCACCGATGATGACCGCCCGCTTCTCGAACCGTCGAAAACCGGGGGTGGTCTTCCTGGTCGCCGCCACCCTGATATTCGGGTTCACCTGGCGCAACGTCGCCAATATATCGGCGGTCTCGGTGGCTATCCCGGACATGCGCATGATGAAGTTCAGCGCCAGCCGCTCCCCTATCAGCATGCTCCTGAGCCGCCCCCTGAGCATGATGATGCGCTGCCCCTCGTGCACCCGGTCCCCGTCATGGGCAAGGCACTTGCACTCCAGATCCAGCTCCTCGAATATCTCCTGGGCCTCCTGCAATCCGGCGAGCACCCCTGCCTCGTTGACCACGATACTGGCCTGGCCGAATTCCTCGCCAATGAGTATCTCGGAGGTTATATCACCATAGCCGATGTCCTCCTCCAGGAAATCTATGACCCTCATACCATCACTCCAGATTGAAAGATTCATCCCATTTAGGCAGTATCACGTTCATCCCGTCCAGATCCTGAGCCAAGAGCTCGGGTTGATCGGAATGGAACAGCACCACATTCTCAGGGTCACAGGCACGTATGAATGAGAGAAGCTCATCGTGATCCGCATGGGCCGAGAAGTCGTACTTTATGACCTCGCAGTTGATGCGCTCTGGGCCATCGCCCAGGTTCATCATCCCCTGCTCTATGAGGATACGGCCATTAGTTTCTTCGGCCTGGTAACCGGTGAGCAGGATGGCACTCTTGGGATCCTTCTTGATATCGCGGATGTAGGTCAGGGCAGGACCGCCGTCCAGCATGCCTCCGGTTGTAACGATGATGTCCGCCTTCCGCGCCTTGTCCCTATTTGATGGGGAACGCACCTCCCTGAAGTTGCGCCTGGCTTTGGCCAACTTCTTGTGGGATCTGAGGTACTCCGGATGGTCCAGATAGAAACGGGTGACGCTCTTGCCCATGCCGTCCACCCACTTCTCATAATCCATGTCCATCAGCATCAGCATCATCTCCTGGGTACGGCCAACTGCGAAAGAGGGCACAACCACGCGCCCACCGCGTTCGATGACCTCGTGTACCTTCTGGATGAGCGCTTGTTCGGTCTGCATCCGGTCGGTATGCAGCTTACCAGCATAGGTAGCCTCCACTATCAGGTTATCACACTTCACTGGATGAGCGCCCCATACCAGTTTGGTGTTGTAGGTATGGATGTCGCCAGTGAAGACTGTGGTCCTCTCACCCTTTAGCTCGAACATCCCCGCGCCCGGTACGTGACCGGCGGAATGCATGGTGATCTCGAACCCGGCCACGTCCACCGATTCCCCGAAGGTCATGGGCACATGGTTCCTGAGCGTCGTCTCTATATCCGCCTTGGAATAGGGTTTGCTGTAGCCCTCGTACCCGGCGATCTTGAGCGAGTCGTACCACAATATCTCGGATACGTCGACGGTAAGCGGAGTGGAAACCACTCCAGTGTCGAAGCGGCCACACAATGATGGCACCATGCCGCTATGGTCAAGATGACAATGCGTCAGGAAGATGTAGTCCATCGGTGGTGCTTGCAACGGGAACTCCGGCGGCTTGGCCACCTTCATCCCGTACTCGAAGCCCAGCGTCGCGCCTTTATGGTGCAATATCAGGGACTCTGCCCCCACCTCCGCTGGGTTGCCTAAGAATCTCAGTTTCATGATTTTTCCTCTATTAGTGAATGTGATCGTTCATTCGCCCACCAATTGTATGATCAGCCGACGCCGCCGTCCCTGGTCCAGCTCCAACATGACCAGCTGCTGCCAGGTGCCGAATTCGGGCTTCCTGTCAGTGAACGGCACGGTCTGCGTGGCACCCAGGAACGTGGCCCTCACGTGAGAGTGACCATTGTCATCATTCCAGGCGAGTTGATGGGCGTACTCGATGTCCCGGGGCGACAGTCGCTCCAAGGCATCATGGAGGTCACTCTCCAGTCCTGGCTCGTACTCGACCAGGACCAGGGCAGCGGTGCTGTGGGGGAGGAAGGCGCATGCCAACCCTTCCCTCAGGCCCGAACGGGCAACGGCCTCGCCGACCAGAGCGGTGACGTCCTTGGTCTCCCCGGCCGCCAGGTCTATCTCGTGGACCTCCCTGTATGTTACCATCCGACTACCGCTTGATTACTTCGTATATAAACATTTGTCCAATATGGGGTCTGTCCTGGATTACAGCAACATCAGGAGTGAAAAGCAACCCTCATCCATCCAGAACTTGGCTTGAGAGCGCTTACGAGATGGGGTTAAGAGATATCGATGATCGAAAAACACCTATCATTCACCGCCATAGCGCCCGCTCATCTCCGATCCCATATTTCATTTCCAAGACACGATCTTCTTTCCCCTATGCCGATAACGCAGCATCGAAGCCGTGAGTGACGACGGCATCCACAGACGGTTGGCGGCATAGTGTCCGAATCTTCAGACAGGGGATTGTATCACGTGCATCTTAGACTCCGATCATTCAAATATCAAACTATTGTAAAGAGGTTTTCATTCGCATTGTCACCGCCCTTGGCGAGGGTATGGTCATCGCCCCCTCGAATTGAAAATGGCCGACAACTGCGATCCATGCTGCTGACGAATATTGCCAACGATGCATCTGACACGGCAAACGATTTATATCGTATCACGCATAGGTAAATTGTCGGACAATCGTCCGACTGAAGGGATGCACGTGCGATGGGATCTAGGCAACCGTAGGGGCAGGTCCCCGGATAGGGTGACCAATGCCCTGGTCAACAGAGGGGTGTACAGGGTTCCCGAGATCCATGAAGATAGGGAAAAGGACAGGATCGTCGGATCCACCGTTGCCTACAGCTTCTGGAGCGCGGTCAAGTATACGTTCATCCTCTCCCTGTTTCTATGGTGGCTGCCGATCTTCGGGCAGATGATCGCTGGATATGTGGGCGGACGGCGGGCCGGGAGCCCCAACAAGGCCATGTTGGCGGCGTTGATACCAGTGCTGGCGATCTTTGCTTTCATGGGTCTGGTCAATGCGGGAGTGATACCTACCACCATTGGCGGTTACGACCTGGCCAATGGTGGATTCCTTGATTACATTGCAGCGAACATGCCCATGTTGGCCCCATTCCTCACCTTTACAATGGACTATATGGGTTCTTTCTTTGGAGCGATACAGACCACCACCTCACTGGCCCTGGACAGCTATGTGCTCACTATAGCCTTCGCCTACGTGGGCGGCATCATGGCCGATCAGGCCAGGAGGGAACTCCAGTACGTGTCCGAGCATGGCGCCCCCCGAACCACCGTGATAGTGGAGCCGTGCACCTCCCCTCCCCATCAGGGGCAGCCCGGGTCCCGGGCCCACCCCCAGGGCATGAGCTTCGAGTCGATGACCCCAATAGGAGGCGACCCGTACATCGAAGAGAGGGCTGCCTCGGTCCAAATCCCGGTGACGAATGTCCCAGAGCGCGAATTCATGCCGGTGAGACAGGAACGCCGGCAACATGATCCGAACGAACTGCAGGGCATTGACCCCCATCTATTGAGAGAGAACGCCAAGCGCATGACCCAGGAGCAGCGCTCCATGGAGAAGGATATGCGCCGCGGTAACCGCGGTGGGCGCCTATCGGGACTTGTATCTCGCTCCCAAAGGCACCACGCCGAGGAGCCCCAGACAGGACAGTCACAGGGCGGTAACGAGTGGGAGTTCATCTGAGACCCGAATGCAAGGGTATATATACCCTGATATTTTCCCCGTTTTCCAGGGTGAATTATAGATGTTCTGTTCCAATTGCAAGTCGCTTATGTTCCCTTCCCCTGACGGGCTCCTCCACTGCCGCAAATGCGGCCTTGAGCAGTCCAAGGACGGAGAGAAGCAATCTTTCGTCATGAAGACCAGGGACAAGGAGATAGCCGTCGTCGATGAGAAAGCGGCCATACTGCCCAAGACCAAGGCCGAGTGCCCCAAGTGCGGCCACAACGAGGCGTTCTTCGTTCTCAGGCAGACCCGGGCCGCCGATGAACCCGAGACCCGCATCTATCGCTGCACCAAGTGCGAGCATTCCTGGCGCGAATACTGATCCATATTTCACCCTGTGAAACCAATTTTTTAATATCCCCTTACCCCTTTACCTGAAAGGAACGAGGAGCGAGAACATGTTCAATGCCAAGATCCGGTCAGACACCCTCAAGGAGATCGTGAGCATCGTATCTACCCTGGTGGACGAGGCTAAGTTCAATATCACACCCGACGGTTTCAACCTGAAAGCGGTCGATCCAGCCCATGTAGCCATGATTGATCTCGATGTTGAGAAGGCGGCCTTTGAGGAGTTCGTGGCCGATGAGACCGAACTCGGCATAGATCTCGATAAGATGAAAGAGGTCCTGAGGCTCGCTGGATCCGGCGACATTCTTGAGATCGTGCAGGATGAGGACCGCAACCGGCTGGTCATGACTGTGGGCAACATCACCCGCCGCATGAACCTGGTCGACACCACTGGCATGTCAGATCCCCGAGTGCCTAACCTCAGCCTCCCCGCATCCATCAGCGTCAACATCAACGAGATGCAGAGGGGGATCAAGGCGGCGGAGAGCGTGTCCGACCACATTGCCTTGACCGCGTCAAAGGATGGCTTCGAGATGTACTCCGAGGGCGATACCGACTCGGTGAGCTTGAAGCTCCCCAAAGACCTGCTGGCAACGTTGGAGATCGAAGAGTCTGTGAAGAGTCTCTATCCTCTGGACTACTTCTCCAACATGATGAAGGCCATACCTTCGGGCACGATCGTCTCCATCAACCTGGGCTCCGACTACCCAGTGAAGATCGGTTTCGAACTCGCCGATGGCAAGGGCGTGGTCAATTATCTCCTGGCCCCCAGGATCGAGAGTGACTAGGCTCTTGATCCAAACCACTAACCTACCAAAGTTTTTTAACACATATTAGGCTTGTTGAGAACACCTGTCCTCAGAGGTGCATCCATTGGGCGATTACGACGTTGATATCATTAAGGAGTTGGAACAGAAGGCCGATCTCATCCGCCACCACGTCATCGACATGACCTGTGAGGCGGGCTCGGGACATCCTGGTGGTTCCCTATCCTCGGCCGACATCTTCACGGCCCTGTTCTTCCAAGTGATGAGGCATGACCCCTCCTACCCGCAGTGGGACGGCCGCGACCGGTTCGTCCTGTCCAAAGGACATTGCGCTCCAGCGTACTATGCGGTTCTGGCCGAGTCGGGCTACATGCCCGTGGACGAGCTGTGGTCGCTGCGCAAGCTGGGATCGCGGCTCCAGGGCCACCCATCCCGCACCATGCTACCATACGTGGAAATGTCGACCGGATCGCTGGGCCAAGGCCTCAGTGTCAGCAACGGTCTGGCACTGGCGTTCAAGCTCGACGGCAGCGATAGCCGAGTATACTGCATCTGCGGCGATGGCGAGATGCAAAGCGGTCAGAACTGGGAAGCGGGCATGTTCGCCGCTCACTACGGTCTGGACAACATCACCGCCTTCGTGGACCGCAACCGGCTGCAGATAGACGGGTGCACCGAGGATGTCATGGCCATAGACCCCATAGCCGACAAATGGAAAGCGTTCGGCTGGCATGTGATCGAGATCGACGGGCACGATATGATCCAGATCCTGGATGCCTGTCAGGAGGCTATCGCCACCGAAGGGAGACCTACCATGGTCATCGCGCACACCACAAAGGGCAAGGGCGTGTCATTCATGGAGGACAATGCCGGATTCCATGGCAAGTGCTGCACCCCGGAGGAGCGGGTGCAGGCCTGCAAGGAGCTGGAGGGGTGCCAATGAAGTACATGGCGCAGAGGGACGCATACGGAGATACGCTGGTACGCCTTGGTCAGCACCGAAAGGATCTGGTGGTACTGGATGCCGATCTGTCCGGGTCGACCAAGACCGGCAAGTTCGCCAAGGCCTGTCCAGACCGGTTCTTCAACTGCGGCATCGCGGAGCAGAACATGATGTCCACCGCTGCCGGCTTGGCAGCTGGAGGGAAGCTTGTGTTCGCATCCACCTTCGCCGTGTTCGCCACCGGCCGCTGCTGGGACCAGATCCGTCAGTCCATAACCTATCCGGACATGAACGTCAAGATAGTCGCCACCCATGCCGGCATCACCGTGGGCGGCGACGGAGCGTCTCACCAGTGCCTTGAGGACCTGGCACTGATGAGTTCGCTTCCACGCATGACTGTGGTCGTGCCAACCGATGCAGTGGAGACGGTAAAAGCCATAGAGGCCATAGCTGAGCACCGCGGCCCCTGCTACGTACGCATGGGCCGTTCCAAGGTACCGGTGCTTACCGATGAGGACGATCCTTTCGAGATCGGACGGGCCACGCTGCTGCGCGAGGGTCATGACATCTCCCTCATAGGTACCGGGCAGATGGTGGCCGCCTGCATGGAGGCCGCTGAGTCCCTTGCCGCCAATGGCATCAGCGCCGAGGTCATCAATATGAGCACGATAAAACCTCTGGACACAGCCACCATCGCCAGCTCGGTGGCCTCCACTGGCTGCGTCGTCACCGCCGAGGAGCATAATATCATCGGCGGACTGGGAAGCCATGTGGCCTCATTCTTGGTAGAAAGCTGTCCTGTACCAATGGAGCGCATCGGTGTCAGGGACCGCTTCGGGGAGAGCGGGGAGCCAGAAGAGCTCCTGGAGAAGTACGGACTCACGGGCCACCATGTTGCTGAGGCCGCGGTACGGGTCATCGGGAGGAAATGATATGAAGATCTTCATAGACACTGCCAACATAGAGCTGATAAAGGAGGTCCACAGCTGGGGCGTCCTCGACGGGGTCACCACGAACCCATCCCTGGTCGCCAAGGAGAGAATGGACTTCGAGACCTGCGTCAACGACATATGCAAGATAGTGGACGGCCCCATATCCGCAGAGGCAGTGAGTCTGGTGGCCAAGGACATCGTCGAGGAAGGTCGCCGTCTGGCAGCCATGCACCCCAACATCAACGTGAAGGTGCCCATGACCGAGGAAGGTGTCAAGGCCACCAAGATCCTCTCGGACGAGGGCATCCCCGTGAACATGACCCTCATATTCTCCCCGTCCCAGGCGCTGCTAGCGGCCAAAGCGGGGGCACGTTACGTGTCCCCCTTCGTCGGCCGTCTAGACGACATATCCCATGATGGTATGGAGGTCGTGGACCAGACGGTGCGCATCTTCGAGAACTACGGTATCGAGACCGAGGTCATCGTCGCATCCATCCGGCATCCGTTGCACGTCGTCGAGGCGGCCCTGATCGGGGCGCATATCGCCACAATACCCTACGATGTGCTGAAGAAGATGTTCAAGCACCCGCTCACGGACAGTGGCATCGAGCGGTTCCTACAGGACTGGGAGAAGGTCAAGGACCTCTGATCCCAGCGAGGTGCTTGAATGAACGACCACGATGTCGTGGTCATCGGAGCTGGCCCCAGTGGATCCCGGGCCGCCTGGGGGCTGGCAAAAGAGCATGACGTCATTGTTCTAGAAGAGCACGAGCTAGTTGGCCATCCGGTGCAGTGCACAGGATTGTTCTCGCCTCGGGTCCTGGAACTCGCTGGGGTCGACGTTCCTGTGCTGAGCCGCATCAGCGGCGCCATGATCCATTTTCCCGGAGGCGGGACTCTGCCCATTGCCGGAAAGAGCGTCAAGGGATTGGTGGTCGACCGGGGCGAGTTCGATCGGCGCATGGCAGAGCGGGCCGTGGCCGCTGGTGCAGAGCTGCGGACCAATTGCAAGGCACTATCCCTGCATGTCGCTCGGGATGAGGTCCGGGTCGCCACCACCGACGGGGATGTTCAGGCAAGGTTGGTGGTAGGGGCCGATGGCCATCGCTCCCTGGCCGCAACGAAGGTTGGAGGCAGGGATCCCCACCTGGTACGAGGCATACAGGTGGACCTGGACCATGTGCTCGACGATCAGTCTTGCATGCACGTGATCATGGGTAACGATATCGCACCAGGATTCTTCGCTTGGATGCTCCCCTGCGGAGATTTCACCCGGGTGGGACTTGGCACGGACTGGCGATACGGCCCCCCCAGTGGACGTCTGGAACCGTTGCTTAAAAGGCTCGGCCTTGATGGGACCCCGAAGCTGAGGATGCACTCGGGCATCATACCGATCGGCCCTCGGGACCGTACCTACGCCGACAGGATATTACTGGTCGGCGATGCCGCCGGACAGGTAAAGCCAGTATCAGGCGGAGGGGTGTGGCCGGGGTTGAACGCGGCTGACTGTCTAGTGCACACCGCTTCCGCGGCGCTGGATGAGGATGACCTATCCTCAAGGCGACTGGCGCCCTACCAGGACTGCTGGAAGAGGATGGTGGGACATGACCTGGATCGGGCCATGAGGTTAAGGCGAGCGTACACCCGGCTGTCGGACGAACAGATGGACCGCATCGGCAACATGCTGGATCGGGAGGACGTTCTGGACATCCTCAACGGAGGGGATATAGACGATCCTGCGGCTGCGGCGGTGACCGTCCTTCGACGGGTGCCGGGACTGCTGCGCTTCTCCCCCCTGATACTTGGCTCGTTGCTGAGGCGATGACATGCGGACCGCCAGGGTGCTGTTGGCAAAGGTCCCCAAGGCCCAGGCCACCGAGGTCATCGCTAGATTGCATCGGGAAGGACGCATGGACCGTAGCGGACGGATCATCAGGGACGATCGCTGGGTGATGGTGCCGGTCATAGCACCAGTGCCCGGTTTCGAGACCGAGGAGGGGATCGTTCCAATGAAAGAGCTGCGCGACCCGCACCAGGTGATCGATGCACTGACAGAAGTGCCCGATGAGCTTCGCCATCTGCTTCCTCGACGGTGGGAGTTCATTGGGAATATCGCCCTCATACGGCTGCCCACAGCGCTCGATCCATATCGGGAGCATATCGGACAGGTCTACTCATCCGCCCTCGGAGCTTCCACGGTCGTGAGGGACGTCAGCGGTATCAGCGGGGAGTTGCGCACCCCTGATATGGAGGTGCTGTTCGGCCATGATACCATTGGGGAGAAGTTAGAGAATGGCATCCGATACCGTTTGGATGTGACCAAGGTCATGTTCTCGTCCGGTAACATAGACGAGCGCGAACGCATGGGGCATCTGGACTGCACCGGGGAGACGGTGGTGGACATGTTCGCAGGCATCGGCTATTTCTCCCTGCCACTGGCGGTACATGGTCATGCTCGACGGGTCATCGCCTGCGAGAAGAACCCAGACTCATATCACCATTTGATGGAGAATATCGCCCTCACCGACGTCACCGACATTGTGGAACCTGTGCTGGGCGACAACCGGGACCTGATGCTCGATGCTCCCGCGGACCGGGTGGTCATGGGATATGTTTGCGGCACTGCCAGGTTCTTGGAGAAGGGGGTTTCACTGGTACGTCCTGGTGGCATGATCCACTTCCACGACACCTTTCATTCCCTAGGAGCAAGAGAGGAAGCGGAAGAGGCCATCGCCCAGGCCTGCGGAGTCAGAGGGCATCATGCCATAGGGTCCAGGGTCGTCAAGTCCTACGCCCCAGGCGTCGACCATGTGGTGGTCGACTTCATCGTACCAGGATGAGTTGACTCAGAGCTTGGACATCGCGGCCTGGAACGCCTCGCCCATACCGCGCACCACTGCACAGTCCTTATTGCACTGCACACTGCAGGTGCAGTACTTGGGGCTCATCTCCTGCAACCACTGGGCCATGAAGGCGAACGCCTTGGCCTCGGACGCGTCCGCGCCCTCCACGTAATTTTTTAGATCAACGAGTTCCATGTTGTAGACCTCGTCCGATGAATCGATGCTTTAATATCTCTTTATTAGTTTTTAACATTTGAATATTAAGGTGATGACATGGAAGGGGGCTTGGTGGCCAAAAGGCTAGAGCGGCTGGAGGATGATCTCGATGCTTTGAGGGATACCATCTTCAGCGTACGTAGCGAGGAGTTCAAGCGCCTTGTGTTAAAGGAAGTTCAAGGGGTGTTCGAGGAGTACGGGCAGGAGTATGTGAGGGGCAGGGTCGACTGCATGGATGACCACCTCGCCTGCTCCAAGCGACGGTTCTGCGAGAACGCCATAAACAGCACGGTGGAGGCCGCTAGCCTAGCCTACCTGCGGGGCGACTGCGATCGCACCATGGAACTGTTAGATGGACTGGAGTCGAACGTCAGCAAGCTGGAGGATGCCTGCGAGGCCGGTGATTGCCGCTCATTCGTGGTATCGCTGGTGTCGGAGATCAAGACCGTGTTCATGCTGGCCCGGCGAATAGCCGACAGGATAGATTGTCTTCCCTCAAGCCCTTCAATGTCCCTGTCGGACCTGGATCCGGAGTCGGTGGCGGAGCAGCTGGCCCCACTGTCCCACCCGTTGCGGGTGGGGATCCTCACCCGGCTTAGCGAGCGGGAGAGGTCCTTCTCGGAGCTCAGCCGTGATCTGGACCTGCGCACAGGGCATCTTCAATTCCACCTCAAAGCGTTAGATGAAGGAGGTTATGTTCACAAGGGACGTAAGAGAGGTAGCTACCGCATCACGGTCAAGGGCATGACCGCCCTGGACGGCCTGCGCGGCTTCATGACCGGACTAGTGTGCATCTAGTCGCGGACGACTTCCTCCAGCGAACCGCTGGCCATCACTAGGTCACGCAGGGCGGCGTCATAGGGGTCGCCATCGCCCTCGAGCATCCTCCCAGCGGCACTGGAAAGGTAGTTGCCGAACTCCTCTTCCTCCTTGGTGAACTGCCATGACAGTGACGCCTCCTGGCCAGAGGCCTTGAGGAACGCAAAGGCCACCGCCCGCAGATGATGACTGCGCAACGTCGTCCTGCCAATGTCACGACCCGTGGCCTCCGGTCCCTCGGTCTTGTGGATACGAGCCCACATGTCGGCCAATGAACCAACCTCACCTAGACGGGAATAGGTAGGCAAGGTGGCCAACACCGTGCGCGAGGCCTCAAGTCGGCTGGCCTCCATAAGCATCTGCCCCGGCGACAGGTCACGCTCAAGGTTGCGCACCTCGGCGATGACCTCCGGAGACGCCACCGCCGCCAGTAGATCTCCCTCATAGCGACCCCATAGGGCCGCCACCGCATCACCGGCGCGGGCCTCCTCCAGCACCACCGGGGAATCGCTGTCGGCCAGCACACTCCGAAGCGCCCTGGTCTCTGCATCCCCACCCCTCATCACGGAGAGGAACCCATCCACATCGGTGCCATAGCTGCGATCCCCAATCACAAAGATACGATAGCCAGAGCGCAACGATTCGCGTTCCTCCTCCAGATAGGCATCGATGAGGGCGCGATCATCGATCTCGCCCCGAAGGTACCGCTGACGCAGGTCCTTGCTCATTTCCACCGCCGCAGGGGGGTCCCCAAATGCCACCTTGAAGCTATGGGAAACCGATACCTCGAAATCATCCAGGTGATCCCTAGCGGCTATTCGACGAGCTAGATGGTCCACCAGATTGGTATGGACGGCGCAGTCCCGGCACACCCGCATCCGGCGATCGGCCGACAGCCAGCCCACTGTCATGCAGGCGCCCTCATGGCCGCAGACGTCGTCCCGATAGACGTAGCCGCAGGACGCGATGCGCTCCTCCACATAAGCTGCAGGAGCCTGGGGGGCCTTGCCGGTGACGGTCAGGCCATCGGGCAGTGAGTACACGTGCAG
>JAUVWO010000036.1 GCA_030604065.1 Methanomassiliicoccales archaeon
AACGTTCATAGCATCAATCGCATGGAACACATCAATACTGCTTTTAGTGTGGTCTCTTTTGGAGGTATTGGGTGCGGCGCTGATGTTGCCAGCCACAGCTGAGTTCATAACCGATATCTACAAGGGCGATGATCGAGCCACGGCCTTCGGCGTGTGGGGTGGCATAGCCTCGTTCGGTGCCGCCATAGGCCCTATAATCGGCGGCACCTTGACCACCTACGCATCGTGGCGTTGGGCTTTCCGGATGGAGCTCATATTTGTGGTGGTCATACTGCTGCTGATAAAGATACTGCCTCGGGGTGAACCTTCCATGTCCTGGAGTGAGCTTGACGTCGGCGGGGTGGCATCTTCCGCCGTTGCCCTCGGGCTGATCGTCATAGGCATACTTAGCATAGGGGACACAGCGCTTCCGCTACTGGGCCCAGTGCTTGTCATCGCCGGCATATCGCTCTTTGCTTATTTCGTGATGTCACAACGGCGCAGGGCGCGTCAGGGGCGTCCCGTGCTCATAGATCCAACATTACTATCCAACCGCTTGTTCACAATAGGTACAGGATTGGGCACGTTGCAGAACCTGATACTGGCAGGTTTCCTTTTCGTGCTGCCTATATTTCTTCAGGGGGTGACCGGACTGTCGGCGTTCATGACCGGTGTGGCCATCTTGCCCATGAGCATTGTCTCATTCGTGGTGTCGACACGGTCCAAACTTTTATCCCGGTTGGGGCAGCCACGCATGGTCATTGCCCTAGGCATGGGGCTACTGTCGGTCGGCGCAGTGCTAATGCGCCTGAGTCTGAGCGAGAGCACGACCATGATCGATCTGCTCCCGGGATCGCTGGTCTTCGGTACCGGTATCGGGATAGTGCTGGCCCAGATAACCAACGTCTCCCTTTCAGCCGCCGAGCCCGGTCAAAGCAGCGATGCTTCCGGACTGCACAACAGCTTCAAGCAGCTTGGCACGTCGCTTGGTACGGCCATCATCGGCCTGGTACTGGTCACGGTAATGTTCAGTTCCATGGTCTCGGGCATCCACGCCGCCCTGCCTGGCGATGATATCACCGAGGAGCAGATCGCTGAGAGACTATGGGAGTGGATCGAGAGTATCAAGCAGGGGGAGGAGCCAGATATACCTCCGGAGATAGCCGATGACATAGGTGATATCGCCGACTCCGTCCTCATCAAAGGATCGCGCAGCGCCTTTGATGCATTGGCATTGATAGGGGTCGGCTTAGCCGTCATGCTACCCAAACGAAGGACAGGTTGAGCACAGGCAAAAGGTTTTATCGGGTACCTCGCTATTAATATGGGCCCTGGGGCTCGGAGGGATGCATTGCCAAAGGCGTTGATTCTGGACGGCGCGGACCACAAGGACCCGCGGGTTGATTACATAGGCTCCTTGCTGGAGGAGATCATGGCTGAGAGGGGATGGGTAGTGGAATCGGTGACCCTTAGACGTCTGGAATTGGATTCCTGCAGAGGATGCTTCGGATGCTGGGTCAAGACTCCAGGAGAATGCGTCATCAAGGATGATGCTATCGACCTGCTGAGAAAGCAGGTAACGTCCGATCTCGTGGTCGACCTGACCGAAGTACTATTCGGCTCTCCATCCTACCATACCAAGCTGTTCATGGAAAGGGGTTTGGGTTCCGCCTTGCCATTCATGATCAAGAGGAAGGGCATGACTCAGCACCCGCTACGATACGAATGCGAACCGATGCACCTTATGATAGGTGTTGCTAGAGAAATCGTTCAGGGCGACGCCGAGCTGTTCCGTAGGTTAGCATCTCGATGTTGTCCGGGAGCGGTGACCGAGGTCATCGATTCGGACGCATCTGATGATAAGGTGAAGGAGTTGTTGCTGGTGCTGCTCAACGAAGTGGGGGTGAAGGTATGAGTCGGAGCTACACGTTCCTCATCGGGAGCCCGAAGCCGTCGGGAAGCACATCGGAGTCGCTAGCGGACCATTTGATGGGCAGGCTCGAATCTGAGGGTGAGAGGGTGTCCAAGGTCTCGGTCAGAAAGGCATTGGCATCCGAGGAGGCGATGAATGATCTATTGGACCGGGTGCAGTCGTCCGATGTGATCGTTCTCTGCTTCCCGCTTTATTATTACACATTGCCAGCCATTTGTCTTGAGGCCATGACGCTCATCCGCAGAAGGTACTCCGAAAAGGCGCCGACCCAAGGACTGCTGGCGATAGTGAACCAGGGTTTTCCAGAGGAGTCCCATGCGGAACAGGCCTTGGAGAGTTGTCGGTCGTTCTGCGACCATGTGAGCATCGGCTATATAGGTGGTCTTGTGATGCCTGCGGGAGGGGTGGTGAACGGCGAACCACTCATGAAGGTGAGAGGCAGGGTCAGGTCTCAGATCAAGGGATTGAATATGGCGGCCATGGACCTGGTGAACGGCGATCCCATTGGGTCGACAGCGGCCAAGGCCATGGCTCGACCTCCAATGTCCCCATGGCTTTACCGTATCATCGCTAACCGAAATTGGAAGAGGATGGCCCGCAAGAACGGTACCATGAAACAGTTGAAGGACAGACCTTACGCTTGAGATCTGGAGTCCAGATGGGACTCGAGTTCAGCCTGTGAGGACATCACAAAGATGTGCTTGGGCTTCAGCTGACCTAGTGAATTACTGGCACGGGCCCTGGCATCGATCTCTCTCTGGATGGCGGCGTAGGCGCTGGCGGGCATGATCCTCACTTCCAGCAAACCCAGTTCGTAGGCTACTGCGAAGGTGTGGTGATAATCATTAACCTTGTGTACCAGCTTGGCAATGACGTCCTCTTGTAGCCCGAAGTTGCCGTCAGCGATCGGATACACGACGAACTCCAGGCGTCCAGGGGAACCATTTACCTTGTACAGCTCCCACCATCGCAGCCTACGATCGCTCTGCAATGTCTCTTTGATGTGGCGGGAGTATATCTTGTTGCCCAGCAGGCTCTCCATCTCGTCCTCGACCTCGAAATCGAGGGTGTCAACGCCCCTCCCCATGATCTGTATCATCGGCCTATGGAATGTTACGCTGCGACCGTCGATCTCCACTACGTGTCGTCGCCAGGGATTCAAGACCTCTATCATGTCCCCGGTCGGGTAGCGTATCAATGGCAGGCATCCGCCGGGGCGGGTGACCAACAGCTCGCCCCTCTGGCCCTTGGACCATTGGGTCCAGGGTACCGCGGACACATCGTGTTCGTCCTCGACCTCTTGCCCATGAAGGTCATTGGGGTCCGCGAGCTCTGGGATGACGAACGACAACATCAGGCTGAGCCCGGGGTCGTCGCTGGAGTACTGGGCAGCTATTGCTGGACATTCGGTGCTGCCATAGACGTCTATGAAGCTTGCTGCCGGGAACGCTTGGCACAGCCATTCCAAGTACGGGCTGACCGGTTCGGCGTAGCTGAAGCCAAATCGGACACCCTGGCACAGCGTTCGTAGCTGGGTCTCGTCCACCCCGTGGGCGATAAGCCTTGATAGTGGTCGGGCCAGGAAGCCTGGTACCCGGTAATTGGAGATCAGCCCCTTGGCGACCGCCTCCCGGACGAAGTTATCCTCAACGCATGCACGGGTCAGCAGGTAGAACAGCAGCGCTGGCGAGGCGACGATGTCCAGTCGCTCTTGGTGACATATGACCTTCAATGACCTGATGAAGTCGGTATCCTTCCTCAAAAGAGTGGTGGTCACGTCTTCGACTTCCAGCAGCCGGGCCACGTTGGAGAACACCGCTCCGGTCATCATAGGGTCGTCGCCCGCAAGGTTCCAGAATGCGTCGGAACTGCGAACACCGATGGTGATTGCGTACTCAGCGTACAGGCCGCAGATCGATTCCAGGTCCGCGGCGCAATGGAAATCCTTGGATACTCCTGTGTATCCAGATGTCTTCCAAACCTTTTCCGCCGGGGCTATGATGGTGCCTTCACGACCGTATCTCTCGTAGCATCTGAAGATGCGGTCCACGCCGGTCAACGGCAGTTCGCAGAGACGATCCAAGCGATCGATGGGATGTATGCGTTCGTTGTACAATGGCGAGGCCGTGGCCATGCCGGTGATATCGGCCAGCATTCGGTCTTGGTCTCGTTCGTTCCAGTTGCTCCCTGTCCCGTGAGAGCCTTTCTATGGCCCTGCTTGCGGTGCTCTTCCTACCGGTCGACACATGCATCCTCCACGGAGGTCCCTATGGTGGGATATCATATTTCCTTACCGGCTCTGGTCCCTCCAAGGAACTCGGTCAGGAGAGCGTCGAGGCGATGGGTGGATGATTCTGACACTATCAGTGGCGGCACCAAACGTACCGTGCTGCCCCCGCACACGTTCACCAGCACCCCACGTCCCATGGCGAAATCCTGGAACTCGCGGGCACCGGCCATGTCCACCCCTATCATCAGCCCCCTGCCGCGCACCTCTCTGACCGCATCGTTATCAGAAGTGATATTCCTCAGCCGCGACATCCAAGATTCGCCCAGCTCGGTGGAATGCTCAACCAGTCCCTGCTCGGATACGGTATCGAGCACCGCTTTGGCCACCGCGCAGGCCAACGGATTCCCTCCGAATGTGCTACCGTGGCTTCCGGGGGTGAACGTGGCAGCCACCTCGGGCGTGGACACTATCGCTCCTATGGGGAATCCACCTCCCAGCGCCTTGGCCAGAGTGATCACGTCGGGAATAACGCCAAAGTGCTCGAAGCCGAACATCCTACCGGTCCTGCCGATCCCGGTCTGAACCTCATCGACCATCATTAGAGCTCCGTATTCATCGCATAGGTCTCTAGCGGTACGGAAGAATTCAGGGTTGCAGGGGATTATGCCCCCCTCGCCCTGGATCGCCTCCAGCATGACTGCGGCGGTGGAACCGTCAACAGATGCCTTTAGCGCCTCCACGTCGCCGTATGGCACCATGGTGAAGGCATCGGTGAGCAGAGGCTCGAAACCCCGATGGTAATTCTTCTGGCCGGTAGCGGCCAGGGCCACGGATGTGCGTCCGTGGAATGAGCCATTGGCGGTGACTATCCGGCCGCGACCGGTGTGCTTCACCGCCAGTTTGAAGGCTGCTTCATTGGCTTCCGCTCCGGAGTTGACGAACAGCGACACGCCCAGTGGATCGGGCGTTATACCATTGATCGCCTCGCCGAGATCGACCTGCTCCTGGATCTGGTACAGGTTGGAGACATGCATGAGTCGGGTGGCCTGGTCTATGATGGCGTTGACCACTGCCGGGTGTGCATGACCGAGCACGTTGACCGCGATGCCCGCTACCAGGTCCAGATACTCGTTCCCATCGATGTCGTACAGGAACTCACGCTCTCCCCTTTCGAAACACAGATCCAGTCTGCCGTAGTTCTGGAACAGGTACTGGGTGTCTCTCCTCTTGATCTCGGTGAGGCTCATTGAAAATCCACTCCGTCTCCCCTGGTTATCCTAGTGCCAGTCTGCGCCCCTTTCAACAGGGAATTGATCAGCACTTGTGGCTCTTTACCATGGACCATGTGGGCGGCCTTCACGCCCTTGCGCAGGGCGATCTTGCAGGCTTCTACTTTGGGGACCATCCCCCCGGTGACTATGCCTGCCTTGATAAGTTCGTCCACTCCATTGAACGATATTTCGTTTATCAAGGATTCCTGGTGTTGCTGGTCCTCCATTATGCCAGGGACATCAGTGACCAGCACCATCTCCTCCGAACGGAGCGCGGTGGCCAGGTGGGCGGCGGCCGTGTCCGCATTCACGTTCATCAGGTTTCCACTTTGGTCGGCGCATATGGGGTAGATGACCGGGACAAAACCGGAGGCGCATAGACGGTCTATCTGTGCTGGGTTCACCCTGATCACGTCACCGACGTTACCGAGGTCAACCTCAGTGAAGGTATCATTCTCGCTCTCGACCCGCATCGGCGGCTTGCGACGGCAGACGATGGTCTTGCCGTCACTGCCTGGCATCCCCATGCTGCGTATGTTTGTCGCACGCAAAGCCTGCACGATCTGGGCATTGATGCTGGCTAGCACCTCCATCGCCACTTGTAGGGTGGCATCATCGGTGATGCGAAGTCCGTTGACCTTGCGCGCCTTCATGCCCCTATCATCCATCTCCTTGGTGATCTCCGGGCCTCCGCCGTGGACGATCACTGGCCGTAAGCCGAGGGACACCAGCTGCGCTATGTCCTTGGAGAAACGACTGAGATCTCCCTCATCACTCAGGGAGTTGCCCCCGAACTTGATCACGACCTTCTTGTGCCTCAACCCCCCGACCTTTGGGAATGAGTCAGATATCCTGTCGTATGTCATGCCCACCTCCGCTTCATGTTGTATATTCCGCATTGATCCTCACGTATTCATAGGTCAGATCGCAGCCCCACGCCTTGGCCTCAGCGTTGCCGACGCCCAGGTCCAGCACCATGTTTATCAGAGAGGAGTGCATGGCCTGTTCCAGGAGTTTTATCATACCCTCGTCCTGTAATGGGACACCGCCTTTGATGACCTGTCCGGTCCAAGCATCGTCTCCCATGATCAGGCCCAGCGCGGACTTGTTGAATTCCGCCCCCGAGTTGCCTAGGGCCATGAACAGGCGCCCGTAGTTAGGGTCCGCTCCGAACACGGCTGATTTCACCAAGCAGGATGACACGATCGTCCTGGCGGCGGCGCGGGCCTGGACCACATCGACGGCCCCAACGATCTTCAGCTCGATGAGCTTGGTGGCTCCCTCTCCGTCCTTGGCCAGCATGCGGGCCAGCGAACACATCACCCAGTTCAGTCCTTCTACGAACGCAGGGTCCTCATCGGCACAGCCGCTTCCTGCCACACCATTGGCCATCAGCAATGAGGTGTCGTTCGTGCTCTGGTCGCCGTCCACCGAGACCATGTTGAAGCTGCCATCCAGCATGTCCTGCCACTTGGTGACGAACGCAGGCGTCAGCACCGCATCGGTGGTGATGACGCTGATCGTGGTCGCATGAAGCGCCTTCATGTCCGGAGCTATCATCCCCACGCCTTTGGCCATACCTCCTATGGATACATCGGTGCCGTCTGCTAGGCGCAACCGGCAGGCCGCCTCCTTGGAAAAGGTATCTGTGGTCATGATGGCCTGGGCTGCCTTGGCAGCGTATTCACGGCCATTCCCCAGGTTGCCAGCTGCATCGTCGATGCCAGCGCGGACCTGGTCCATTGGAAGGAACCGCCCGATGACGCCGGTGGAAGCCACGACGACCTGCTCCGGATCGATGTTCAGGGCATCTCCGGTCCGCTGTGCCATTTCCTCGGCATCAGCGTAGCCACGGTCTCCTGTGAGCGCATTGGCACTGCCTGAATTGATAACAATGGCGCGAACGCAGGGTGGGGGGCGATCGATCAACAGAGTAACGGGGGCAGCCTTGAACCGGTTGCGGGTCAGCCCTATGAACGTGGGACAAGGCTCTTCGGAGACCACCAAAGCTAGGTCAGGGCGTAGCTGCTTTATTATGCCGCAATGGGTCCCTCCAGCGTTAAAGCCCCGAGGCGCGGTGACGCCTCCGTCGATGATATCCAACCCTATACCCCCAGCCCAGGGAAGTTCAGCCCCATCGTCTCCTCCAGCCCGCACATGAGGTTGGCGTTCTGGATCGCCTGCCCAGAGGCACCCTTGACCAGGTTGTCAATGGCTCCGATCACGATGGCCATGTCGTCCCCGGACATTCCGTATCCGATCTCGCAGAGATTGGACCCAGAGACGGAACGCATTGATGGGTTCCGGCTCACCCTGATGAAGCGCTCGCCGTCATAGAAGTCGGTATACAAGGAGAACATGTCCTCCAGATCCATGGGTTCCTTCAGCCGGACGTAGCAGGTGGAAACGATCCCGCGTATCAAGGGCACGAGGTGAGGGGTGAGTACGATCCGGGGATCGTTCTCGGCGATCATACCCAGTGCCATCTCCATCTCCGGTGTGTGGCGGTGGCTGCCGATCTTGTAAGGGATCACTGATGATCCGCAGTATGGGTGATGGGTCATCTCGGTGAGCTTCATGCCCGCGCCAGATGTACCGCTCTTGGCATCGACGATGACCTCATTGTCGGCCAGTCCCTTGGCGAACAGGGGGGCCATGGTCAATATGGCGCAGGTGGCGTAACATCCGGGATTTGCCACCAGATCGGCGCCAGCGATACGATCGCGGAATAATTCAGGTATACCATAGACCGCCTGAGGGAGATGGGATTGATCGCGGTGCTCGATGCCATACCATTTGTGATAGGTGCGAACATCCTGAAGGCGGTAGTCCCCGCTCAGATCGACCACCTTGGCCCCCTGATCGAGCAGCTTGGGGGTGATGTCCATCGAGGCCCCATATGGCGTGGCCACAAAGATAAGGTCTAGGTCGTCGACCTGTTCTATGGTCTCGACGAACCTAAGGTCGGTGAACCCCTCAAGAAATGGGTGTTCCTTGACCACCTTGACCCCGGGGTGCCTCCTCGAGGTCATGGCCTCCACTGACATGATAGGATGGTTGACCAGCAGACGTGCTAGCTCTCCACCCGTGTATCCCGATCCACCAATTATGCCTACATTGATCATTCTAATATCCTCTACGACCGTGCGCGAGGCTGATTCAACGATCCGTATATTAATTGCTATGACTGAAAAAAGACAATTGGCAGGGGGGGCGTCCTAAGGACGACTATGGCTAGGACTAAGCCCTAAAAACCCCTCAATGGCTCCCACAACCATTCCGGATCCTGATAAGGAAAGCCGTGTCCGAAACCTTCTGCGACGAGCAGTTCGTCCATGGGCATCTCCGCCGCCATCCTTCGACCGGTCTCCCAAGGAGCTAGGTGATCAAGGTCTCCGCAGATGTGCAGGGTCGGCACGTCTACGCTTTTCATTCGAGGAAGGGCGCCTTGCCAACCTTCCATGGCCGCGTATTGCCGAGCCATGACCTCAGGGGATATGGCATCTCCCTCCATTGGCATGTATCCTCAGGGATCTGGATGAAGGGCGAGCCATTCATCGGGGAATATGGTCTGCAGCATTCGCCAACCTACTTCCTTGGGGGTCCCGGAACTGTCAGCCAATATCTTAAGCGACCCATCGTCTGGAGGAACGCCCCCATCCCCGCCTGGATGACCAGCGATGAACACGCCCTTTTGACCTTGCCAGGATGTCTGAGCATCAGCTCCAATGCCATATTGGATCCCATTGAGTAGCAGATGACGTCGGAACGCTCCAGCTTCAGAGCCTCTGATAATACGATGACCTCATCGGCCAGCTCGGTCATGGTGAACGGTCGACCGTCGTTCTGGGAATCTCCCACACCTCGATAATCTAGCATGACCATCCTTCGAGTTCGGGCAAGACCCTCAACCAGGCCGGTAGGCCATCCCTGCATGGTCAATGAATGGCTGGTCAATAGTATCGTTCGCCCTCGCCAATGATCGAGTAGCTCAACTGTCCACCTGCTATCGGGGTCGATCGAGACCGTCCTTGCATGCGGTAGGCTATGAATTCGTATATGTCCAACTTTCTCCGAGTTTCGCAAATAGTGATGACAGGGTGTCCGATGTGGGACTATAGGTACGGGTTTTGTTCGCTTCTCATCACAATGTTTTATATGGCAATCAGGGATAGTCGCCGTCGATAACGATGGAAGGAACTTCAGTCAGGGACAAGGTCGTGCTCGCCTACTCCGGCGGTCTGGACACATCGGTGGCCATCAAATGGTTGCAGGACAAGTATGACCTGGACGTCATCGCAGTATCGATCGACGTGGGGCAGCCCCAAGGTGAGGATGATGTCATCGCCAGGGCCAAGCTGATCGGTGCCATCGAGGCTTACTCCATTGATGCCAAAGAGACGTTCGCAAAGGACTATGTGTTCCCTTCGATAAAGGCCAACGCCAACTACCAGGATACATACCCCTTGAGCACAGCCATCGCCCGGCCGCTCATGGTCAAGCTTCTTGTGGATGTGGCCAAGCAACATGGGGCCAAGTTCATTGCCCATGGCTGCACCGCCAAGGGCAACGACCAAGTGCGGTTCGATGTCTCAATAGTCTCTCTGGACCCTGAACTGGGGATCATAGCACCCATGCGTGAGTGGGTGATGACCCGCGAGGAAGAGATCGAGTACGCCCGCGTCAACGACATCCCCATCACGGTCAAGAAGCAGTCACCTTATTCTGTGGACGAGAACATGTGGGGCCGCTCCTGCGAGTGCGGCATCCTTGAGGATCCGAATGTGGAGCCTCCGGAGGATGTGTACAGTTGGACCGTGTCTCCGCTAGATGCGCCGGATGAACCCGAGTACGTGGAGGTGGAGTTCGTCAAGGGAGAGCCAGTGGCGGTGAATGGCAAGAGCATGGCGCCGGTGGAACTCATCGAGGAACTTAACGACATGGCCGGCCGCAATGGAGTGGGTCGCATAGATCATATTGAGGACCGTCTGGTCGGCATCAAGTCCCGCGAGGTGTACGAATGTCCCGCCGCGGTGCTATTGCTTGAGGCCCACAAGGGCCTGGAGGGCCTGGTGCTGATGAAGGACCTGCTGGCGTTCAAGAAGGGGATGGAGCAGAAATATTCCGAGCTGAGCTACGATGGCCTGTGGTTCTCTCCACTGATGGACTCCATCAGGGCGTTCGTGGACGAGTCCCAGCGCTACGTCGACGGCAAGGTCCGGGTCAAGTTGTACAAGGGCAAGGCGACCGTGGTCGGTCGCAGTTCGGACAACTCGCTGTACCATGAAGGACTGGTCACCTATGCAGAGGGCGACAGGTTCGAGCACAACTCCGCGGTCGGGTTCATCTACTGTTGGGGGCTGCCCTTGAAGACAGCGGCCTCCGCCTACAAGGGGAAGGGACAGTGAACCAGAGGGTCCTGTGGTCCGGCCGCTTCGCTCAAGGCACCAGCGATAGGACGCTGGCATTCACCACATCCTTGGATGTGGACAACCGCATGGCCTTCTACGACGTGGTGGGCTCGCTGGCCCACGTACGCCAGCTGGTGGAACGCGACATCATCGACCCCTCTTCAGGCGAGGCGATAGAGGCGGGGTTGAAGGGCATACTCTCAGATCTCTGGCAGAACAAGGTGGAGTGGGACGGGGCCCTGGAGGATGTTCATTCCAACATGGAGTTCCTGCTAACTGATCGGGTGGGGGAGGTTGGAGGACGGCTCCACACCGGTCGCTCCCGTAACGATCAGGTAGCCACCGATTTCCGGCTATACCTGCGCGATGCCGTGCTGGATCTGATGGAGCTCCTGATGGCCCTCCAGACCACCCTGGTCTGCCTGGCCGATGAGCACATGGACACCTTGATGCCCGGGTTCACCCACATGCAGCACGCTCAGCCGGTGAGCCTTGGATTCCATATGATGGCTCATTTCCAGCGTTTCCAGCGTGATGGCGATCGGCTGATGGATTCCTTCGATCGCATCAACGTCTGTCCTCTGGGCTCGGCAGCCCTGGCTGGGACGACCTATCCGTTGGATCGCCATGCGACGGCCTCGATGCTGGCGTTCGACCGCCCTTCGGAGAACGCCATGGATGCGGTTTCCGATCGCGACTTCGCTGTCGAGGTGACCTTCGTTTGCGCTCTGGCCGCCGATCATCTCTCCAGTCTATGTGAGGAACTGGTCATGTGGTCCGGGCCGGAGTTCGGCTTCGTGGAGATGAGTGACCTGTACTCCACCGGCTCGTCCATAATGCCCCAGAAGAAGAACCCTGACGTATGTGAGCTGGTACGGGGCCGGACCGGATCGGTCATCGGCGATCTCACCAGCATGCTGATCATGTTGAAAGGGCTCCCATTCGCTTACAATCGTGACCTACAGGAGGACAAGGCTCCGGTGTTTCATGCAGTGGACACGGTCCTGTCCTGTTTGGACATGACACGGGACGTACTCGATACCATGATCGTTGACAAGGAGAGGATGGGGGCGGTGACCGAAGATGGTTTCATCAACGCAACCGACCTGGCCGATCACCTCGTCACCCTGGGACTTCCGTTCCGGAAGGCCCACGAGGTCGTGGGCGGGGCGGTTCGCCTCGCTATTGAAAAGGGCGGATGTCTTGAGGAACTCTCGCTGGATGAGCTCAAGGGACTGTGTGATCTAGTAGGAGATGATGTGGTCGAGGTCCTGCCGGTACGTCGCTGTATGGAGCGCCGTAATACTTATGGGGGAACCTCTCCGGAGTCGGTGTCTTTGCAGATCCTGGAGGCGGAGAGTTGCTTGCGTAAGCGTGAGGAGTTCATCGGTAAGCGTCGTGACTCCATCGCTCTCGCGTTCAAGGCGCTGACCGGTTGAACTACTTGGCCGGTTTAGCGTTGTAGAGCAGGTTGTAGTCCACAGTGTGCTTGAAACCCTCTCTTTCCAGTATCTTGGAGACTGTCTCTGTCACTCGGACCACTTCACCAGTCTTGGCTGAGGTGCGGATGTAGAACTCTTTCTTTTCGATAGGGAAGACCAGCCGCATCCGGCCCTTGCGGTTGTAACCCTCAGGCTTCTTATTGTTCTCCAACTGAGACACGTTGAGGTAGACGAACATCTCCAGGACCTCCTCGTCATCAGGGATCTGTCCGGTGATCTCCAGGAAGGTCTGCAATACCTCGGCGAAGGCCGGGGCCAGATCCTTATAGTCTGTCTTGCCTTTGAATATGATGTGTCCAGTGGTGGCCTTCATGCCTCCGAACCATTGGGTGAACGCTATTTATAGATGTCGTCATCCTGGGTGGAACGACCAAGTTTATTAGATGTATGGGGATTACCAAGCATGCGTGTGGCCATGACCGTGGCAGGTTCAGATCCGGTTGGAGGGGCCGGGATCCAGGCCGATATCAGGGCGTTCGCCAACGTGGGCGTTCACGGGACCAGCGTCGTCACCTGCGTTACGGCGCAGAACACCGTAGGTGTAAGTTCCGTGATGGCCATGAGCCCAGAGGTGGTCCTGGCCCAGATGGATTCGATACTGTCCGATGTTGACGTCAGGGCGGTGAAGACCGGCAT